>JAAZCS010000093.1 GCA_012513125.1 Treponema sp.
AAAATATTTTATTTAATTGTTATTTTTATTGCTTTGGATTTTTTGTTAGCTTTATCTTTGTTTTTTGTAAATGCAATAAAACAGAATCAAAATGCAATGAAATTAGAATTTTCTGAAAGTGTTTATAATATTAAAAAAAATAAATTAATTTCGTTGAATAAATATGCAAAAAAAAATAGTACTTTTAATAACGAATATGCATTTTACAAGTTTTCAGAACAACAACGAGATTCTATAAAAGCATTTTCTGATAATCATCAAAATATTGCTATAGTTTTTAGATTTGAGTTGAATAATGATAAAAATGAAATTTCTTTTTCTGATGAAAATAGATATTTGAATGTAGGTTTTTTAGATTCAAATGATTTTTCCAAAAAGGGAAAATTTAATTTTGTAAAGAAGGAAAGAGTTGTTCTTCAATTTGATGTTGAGGATAAACTTACCACAAAAAAAGTTAATCTTTCATTTTCTATAAAAAACAAAGAAACGGAAAATAGCGATAATATTCCCTATGGTTTTTATATTCAGTCATATTCTCTGTGTAAGATTACATCTGTTTGTGTAGCACCAAGTCAAATTGGGTTTGATAAAACTTCAGAAATTCCATTTTGGGCAGTTTCAAGCTATGGTGGCAAAATAGATAAATCAACTAATATAATCGATTTTACTGGAACATTTGTGCCTTCTTCTAAAAATTCAAATACATTTGGAAATCCTGTGATTTATCTTGCATTGTCAAAAAATTCCGAAGATAAATCAACTCTTGAAGAACCAAAATACGTTAGTGTTGTTATTGGTGGTGAAAAATTACGAATTAAAAATGTTCTGAACAAAGATGAATTTGAAATACCAATTAACGCCTTAAAAAATCCTCTTTCGCAAGTATCAATAGTAGAGGGAAATGAGATTTTAGAAACTTGTATTTTGAAATGCTCTCAATCTCAGCAAGATGTAAATAATAATTTAAATGAACCTATAGAAATTGATCCAGGGTTAATTCTTAATTATGATCAAAATAAATGGAGAAATCCAGATTTTGAATTGTATAAGTGGGATCGTTTTGATGGAATTTTGTTTTTTGATATGAAGAATTTTACTGTTCAGTCAAGATATTTTACGAGATTGGCGTTCTTTATTGAAAAAGAAGGTTATAAGGGAAGATTATTAACAAATGAGGAACTAAATGGAAAGCATGGCTATAATGCTCACGATTACAGTGGAGAGTCTTTAGCTTATTTTTTCAATACAGCATATGAAAAAGGTTTTACATTAAATGTTGAAGAAGAAAATCTAAAAAGAATTCTGATTCACAATGGATTACTAATTTCTGATGAAAACAATGTGTTAACTGGAAAAGGTGGAATTGTATCAATATCTCGAGAATCTCCTGATTGGTCCAGAAAAAGATTGTTAGCTCATGAAGGTTGGCATACTTTGTATTTTTCAAAGGAAGAATTTAGAAATTATGTTGCTGCGGTTTATTACACAATAGATCCAAAATCTTTACAATTTCTACATGGTTATTTTTCATCTCAATCAACACTAGGCTATGATACAAATGATAATTATCTCATGCAGAATGAGTTCATGGCATACATAATGCAACAGCCCATTTCTGAAGTGGCTCAAAACTTTTTAACATATGCTTCATGGAATTCTGTAATACGAGAGCTTCCTCAGCTATGCAGTTATATCAAAAATACAGAAGCTAGAGCTTTTGAAGATGCCGCAATCATGATGACAGATTTTGTTTTTGATAATTATGGAATTGTTGCAGGTGATATCTCTTTAATTAACCGTTAGAATTATCTTTGATATCGATATTAAACAATTTTGCAGCTTTTAGTGTTGTTGGAGGTCCGTGTCCTGGTAATAATATTGTTGAATCTTGCTGTGAAAATATTTTTGTTTGTATATTTGTTTGTAAGATAAAATCTGAATAACTGGAATTTGTTGAGCCTAACATTCCTGCAGAAATGACATCTCCTGTAAACAAAGCGTTGCCAATTCCATAAATCATTGAATCTGCTGTGTGACCTGGAAGAGCCATATATCTTACAATCATTTTGGCAATTCTTATTTTGCCATCTCCTGTGATAACTGTTGTATCGTTCTTTGCAACTTCCCAATCGGCGGCAAATATTTTTGGTGAATAAATTTTTCTGAGTGTTTTTAACCCGTGAACATGACTTCCGTGGTTATGTGTGATTAATACTGCTGATAATTTTAATCCATTATCTTCAATTTGAGATATAATATCTTCTGTGATTTGACCTGGATCAATTATTATAGCTTCTTTTGAAATTTCGTTTACAACAACATAGCAATTTGAAAAACCACTTATGTTTAAGTGAAAATATATTTTCATAATGAAGTGTCCTTGTCGTTATTGCTGATATTTTCATCAGTTGAATCTATTCCTTGTTGCAATGCACTACCTTTTCTTTCAAATACTGCTTCTTTTGTGTTTGACATTTTGAATGAAACATTTGTTCTTGATGAATTATAAAATAGTGTTTTTTTTATGTTGCAATTTCTAAAAGAGGTATTAACAAGTGTTGATTGAATAAATCTTGAATTAAACAAATCAGAGTCGTCAAACGAGGATTGAAATGCCTTTATTCCATTGAAGTTATCTTGAATTAAATCGCTGTAGTTTAGTACTGTATGTGATAAAGTGCAGCCAGAAAACGAAGTAAACATCATATTTATTTTTTGTAGTACGCAATCGTTGAATATAGAAAAATCAAAAAACGTCATTCTGCATCGTATTTCACTAGAATGGATATTCAAAAAAGTACAATTAGTGAAATTGCAACCGTAAAAACTTTTCTTAGATAAATCAATATCAGAGAAGATTAGACCTGCTGCATTTAGACCTACAATTTTGTCATTCTTTTTTATGTAGGAATAAATATCTTCCTTTGCTTTTCCGGGATCTGGAATATGGTCAAGGCAATAATTTCTGTTTTCTGTCAAATTTCCATTATTATCAAAAGTAGACAAAGTATTGTTTTTGCAAAAATGGACTAGGCATTTGTTTTGAATAAACATTCATAAAGATTAAAATATAAATTAAATAAAATCAAAAAATGATAATAAAAAACAAAACTATTGAGAAAATATTTTAATTTGAGTAATATAAAATATGATTTGTTGGAAATGCAAAAAAGAAATAAAAATCGATTCTATATTTAGAACGTCTGTTTGTCCTATAT
>JAAZCS010000094.1 GCA_012513125.1 Treponema sp.
CTTCAGAAGAAGGTGAATTTGCAACTAAATATTTAGGACCTACATTTGAAAAGTCAAATCTTTCAGACATTAAAATCCTTGTATGGGATCATAACAGAAATATTTTAGCTGAACGTTTTTTTGAATCAATGAAATCTGAAAATGCTGATAAATATATAGCTGGAGCTGCATTTCACTGGTATTCAGGTGATCAATATTCCAATTTAAAAAAGGTATCAGAAGCATATCCTCAAAAAGAATTTATTTTTTCGGAAGGTTGTGTTGAAGGCGGTTCCAGAAATGGGGCATGGTTCACAGGTGAACGTTATGCCCACAATATAATTAATGATTTGAACAATGGTTGCACTGCATGGATAGATTGGAATATTTTACTTGATATGAAAGGCGGTCCAAACCATGTAAACAATTTTTGTGACGCACCAATTCTAGCCGACGAAGACAGCGGAAAAATACATATTCAAAGCTCTTTTTATTATATTGGACATTTCAGCCGGTTCATCAAAAAAGGAGCTGTTCACATCAAATCAACAATGTCTTCTTTTATGACACCCGCTACTGCTGACGGAAAAATGGGAAATACAATGGAAAACACAGCTTTTATCAATCCAGACGGAAAAATAATTCTTGTTGTTTCAAACAGAACTGAAGCAGACATGGTTTATATTTTAAACGAGGTGAAAAAAGATGAAAAAACTATTCTTGTATGCCCACCAAGAAGTATACAAACATTAATAATTAAAAAATAGATTGTTAATTGTACTGAATATTTTACATTGCCTACTTTTCTTTTCTTTCATATAATTCGTATAATTATTTATTTTGGAGTATTTGAATGGAAAATAATGAAGAACAGAACATTCCTTTAGCAGAACAATTTCGTAATCGTGTAATAATTAAAACTGCACGTATTGAAAAAGTTGAAAAACATCCCGGAGGATCACTTTTATATATTCTTACGTTGAATGACGGCAGTGAAGAGCCAAGACAGATTGTCAGTTCCATAGTTCCTTTTTACAAAGAAGAAGAACTATTGGGAAAGACAATCGCAATAGTTTACAACTTAAAACCAGCAAATTTCCGTGGAGTTAGAAGCAACGGAATGTTACTTGCAGCTTCAGACCCAAATGTTACTGACAAGGAAACATGTGAGCTACTTTTTGCACCTCAGTTTGAGCCAGGTACAATTTTGGAACCAGAAGGATACAATCCACCAGAAGAACAATTATGTTATGTAAAGGCAGACAAATTCTTTTCAATGCCTCTATATACAAAAGATGGATTTGTTGAAATTGATGGAAAAAAGCTCTGCGCAGATGGAAAATATCTAACTGCACAGATTTACAAAAATGGAGAAGTTGGTTGATTTTCTAAATCAAGTTCATTGCATGCTGCAATAAAAGACAAACTGCAGTAATTCCGATCCAGCAGCATGCACCCATTAAAATTGGCTTTCCACCATTTTTAACAAGTTTAACAATATCAGTATTCAATCCAATTGCAGCCATCGCCATAACAATAAAAAATTTACTTAATGTTTTAATTGGATTGAAGAAGCTTGCTGAAACACCAAAATGCATTGCAACAGTTGTAATAACAGATGCCAATACAAAATAAATTATGAAAAATGGAAAAATCTGTTTTAACGGAATCTTTTTTCCTGATGTTTTCTTTTCTTTTCGTGTTCTAATGAAAGCCAAAACTAAAGTGATTGGAATTATTGCAAGAGTTCTAGTCAATTTCACAGTTACAGCTTTATCTAATGTTTGCGACCCTAAATTCCACATGCTATCCCATGTAGAAGCTGCCGCGGTAACAGAAGATGTATCATTCACAGCTGTTCCTGCAAAAATTCCAAAAGCTTCTCCCGAGAGCGTATCAAATCCAATTAATTTACCAAAAATCGGAAACAAAATTGCGGCCAATACATTAAAAAAGAAAATAACAGAAATAGCCTGAGCAACTTCTTCATCATCGGCGTCAATTACAGGAGCCGCTGCCGCAATTGCAGAACCACCACAAATTGAAGAACCAACCCCAATTAAAGTGGAGATTTTTGATGGAATTTTCATAACTTTTTGCATAACAAACGCGATTATCAAAGATGTAGCTATTGTGCAAACAATTATCGGGAGAGATTGTTTTCCTGTTTCAAAAATAACACCAAGATTCAACCCAAATCCTAAAAGAATTACAGCCCATTGCAAAACTTTTTTTTATGTAAATTTAATTCCATCATCAAATCCGTCTCTTTTCTTCCAAAATATTGCTACAACCATTCCAACAATAATTGCTGTAACAGCGCCCCCAACTATCGGAAAAAGTTTTCCAAAAAACCATGATGGAACAGAAATCAGCAAACAAACCAAGATTCCCTTCCAATTATTCTTAATAAAATTCATTAAATAAACCTTAAAAAATATACATTGGATAATAGCATATTCATAATTATCACACTACAGGAAAACAAAGAAATTTCATTTACATAAAAGCTACAATCAACAAAAGATAACTAATTTATCTTTTAAACGTCTTGAATTTTTGAAACATATAACCTTATAATTAAATTATGAAAACTAAAACAAAAAACTTTGTATCAATTATTCTAAATTCACTGTTAGTAATATTCGTTTTAATAGGAATAATTTTCAGTTCAAAACAAGATGGACTTGGCATGTTCAAATTTTACACACAAGATTCAAATTATCTTGCATTGATTGTTAGTATTATCTTTTTGATTTCTCAAATATTAAATAGAAAGACTGGAAAATTACCCAAATTTATAAATTTACTACGCTTTATTGCGACAAGTTGCTTATTTGTAACATTTACAGTCGTTATTTTTATATTAATTCCATCTTTTGGACTTGATTCAGCACCAAAAATGCTTTTTGCAGGAAGTAGTTTATACTTTCACACACTTTGTCCTCTTCTTTCAATTATTTCATTCATATTTTTTGAGAACCAACTTGATTATCCAACCAAAGCTATAATTGTCCCTTTAATTCCAACATTTATTTATGCATGTATTACATTGACACTTAATGTGACTAACGTTCTTTACGGTCCTTATCCATTTCTTCATGTTCATGAACAATCAGTTTTTATGTCTTTCTTATGGATTTTAATAATTTTTGCTATAGCAACTTTGCTAGCGTTTTCACTTTATTATTTACAAAAGAAATTCAACAAACAGAAATAACAGAACGCAAACATGAATATTTATGAATCTGCAGAGGACTACTTAGAGACTATGTTAATGCTTCGCGAAGAACACGGATTTATTCGTTCTCTTGATATCGCAAATCATTTGGGAGTTACAAAACCAAGTGTCAGTTATGCAGTAAAAACATTAAAAGAAAATGGTTATATAAATGTCGATGAAAACAAACTCATAACATTGACAAAATCTGGATTAGAAATTGCAGAGCGAATATATGACAGACATAAGAAACTGACAAAATTCTTTACTCTTCTAGGTGTTGATGAAAAAATAGCAAGAGAGGATGCTTGCAAAATTGAACACGATATCAGCGAAGATTCATTCAATGCTATTTGCAAGATGTCAGAAAAAATGGCTACCGAAAAATAATTTAAAACTAAATAACACTATTCTATGAATAATACAATGCATGAATAGTGTTATTTTAATAAATGAGTGCCAATTTAGGCGTTCTCTTTTAATATCCTTAATTCATCACAATACATTTTTATTCCACTTAACCAAAATTCTTTCTTCGTTATATCAAATCCAGCTTTTTTGCACAAATCTTCGCAACTCATAGACCCTGTTTCTGAAAGCAAATCAGCATATGTTTTTGCAAATGAAGGTCCTTCCTTTTTTGCTTTTTCATAAAGTGCAGCCGCAAACAGTTGTCCAAAAGCGTATGGAAAGTTATAGAAATCTAAATCAGTACTATAATAATGAGATTTTACAGCCCACATATATTCATGCCTTTCCAGAAATTTTCCATCACTCGATTCTTCATCATTCAAGCCATTACCATAGCTTTTTTCCTGTGCTTCACGCATTAGTCTACAAAAATCTTCAGAACACAACTCTCCTTTTTGTCTTTGTTCAAAAACACTTTGTTCAAAATAGAATCTACATAAAATATCAACTAGGACCTGACATGTATCTTGCAAATCCAATTCAATCAGATTTATTTTATCAGAACCCACTGAAGATTTTATTGCATCTTGTTTTACAATTGTTTCCGCAAAAGTACTAGCCGTTTCTGCTAAAGTCATCGGATAATTATAAAAAATGCTTTCTTTGTCTTTCATACAGCTAAAATGATAAGCATGCCCCAATTCATGAGCTAGTGTCACTATATCACTAAAAGCACCTGTAAAATTTGAAAGAATTCTACTCTGATGTCCTTTTGCAAAATCCTGATCATAAGCACCACCAACTTTTCCTGCATGAACTTTTGCGTCAATCCAGTTTTTTTCAAAAGCTTGTTTTGCAAAATCACCCATATCTTTGCTAAATGAATAATACTCTTTTAAGATATATTCTTTTGCTTCTTCAAAAGTATAATCTTTTGACAAAAGTGAGTTTTTATCATAAGAACAATCATTACATAAAGGTGCAAATAAATCATAAAAGGCTATTCCCTTGTGATTTTCTATTCCAGAAGTTTTACTCTCAGTTGAATTATATTTTCTCAAAATCATCGCTTTTGTTTGAAGATAATCCCGCCAAATCGGAAGACTTTCTTCTATTGCACAAATTAAGGCATTCAACGTTTCTTTATTCAACTTACTTGAGAAAATTGCTCTATCTATAGCTTCATTCCAATTTCGTCGTTTGTTTAATGTAACAGTCTCCCCTTTTAAATTATTCAGCGAAGCAGCAAAAGCGATTTCATTTTGTTGTAAAAGATTTACTTCTTTTTTCCAAGATGATTTTCTTAATTTTGCATCTGCTGAATAGGCATCATTCCTCAATTCATTAAATGTCTTTCCATTTTCGTCATGCATATTGCTAATCAACTGCTCATGAAGACGACTCCAGGCATTTCCACCTGTTCTTTGCAAATCAGACGCCAAATTTTCTTCTGCCGCCGACATCTGATGTTCTGTATCTTCTATAACTCTACCTAATATATATTCATAATCACAATATTTCGGAAAGATTTTGTAAAAGTTTTTCAAAGATTCTTTGTTTTTAGAAAGAATTGAGTTAAATCGAATTGAAATCTGCCCAGAACGCAATCCCATCTCATCAATAGTTGACATATTATTTAAATAATCTGTATTTGTTGTATCAGTTGAATAAATAATGTACGCATATGCACCTAAAGTGGTTTCTAAATCATTAAATTTTATAAAAAGTGTCAAATATTTATCTAACCAAGACGGAAAATCAATATCTTTTTTATTTGTTTGTTCTTCTGCAATTTTTAAATGTTGCTCCAATTCTTCCATATATGAAGAATAATCTTTCAATGCTTTTTTATATTCATCAGAATCAATTCCCTTATA
>JAAZCS010000095.1 GCA_012513125.1 Treponema sp.
TTGATATATTCTAATAATATTATAAAACGGTAAGTTAATCTATGAAGAGAAATATATTTATTATTATACTTTTAATTTTTTTTGGGACAATATTTTTTATTGGATGGACACAATTCAAAGTAAAACCAAATTCTTTTGGTATACTTGTGTCAAAAACAAATGGAATAGACCCAACGCCTATAAAACCTGGCGAATATTCATGGCACTGGGAATTTCTGCTACCAACAAACGCACAAATAAAACAATTCACAATAAATCCTGTGAATACAACTAAAACAATTAGCGGAAATTGTGCATCCGGAAATATTTACTCAAACTTAGTTAATACAACTGATAATTTTGACTATTCCTTTACTTATTCAATCTCCTTAACATACGAACCTGAAGATGTAATAGAATTATTAAAAGAAAATATTATTTCAAATCAAGAAGACCTAAATGCCTATCTCAATAATGCAGCAGATTTAGTTGCAAAAATGGCCACAGACTACTATCTAAAAGAAGCTGAAAAAAATAAATCGTTTAGAGTAGAATATGTTAGAAGAGATGAACTTACAAAAGAAATGCAAATATACAGGGAAGTTCCTTTTGTTAATATTGCGATTCTATCACTAACAAATTCTAAAATTCCTGATTTTGAACTTTACAGAAGATTACAACAGTCATATTTAAACAAACAAACTGTGCCGACAACAGAAATAACTAATGACACAAATAATACTCAAAATACACCCACTAGTCAGGATAACGAACAATGAAAAAAGTTAAAGCAATAAGAGGAGCAATTTGCTCACAAAACAATGAGATAGAAATAATTAAAAATGTTTCAGATTTATGTAATCAAATTTTTATTCAAAACAACTTAGCGGAAAATGACTTAATTTCAATCTTTTTTTCTATAACGAAAGAAATAACAGTTCTCAATCCTGCCGCGGCTTTACGAAAAGGAAAATCAATTCTAGATGTTTCATCAACCGCTTTATTCTGTTGCCAAGAAGCTGAAATTGAAAATGGAATGAAAAACACAATTAGAGTAATGATTACTGCATACATGGATGAACAATCTGAAAAGAAAAATATTTACTTAAATGGTGCTGAAAAACTCAGACCTGATTTTGCCAAATAGGAACTTAAGTATGAATATTTGGAATGTCAGCATGGAATGTGCAGGAATAGCAGAAGCGGGTGGTGTAAAAAATGTAACCTACGCTTTATGCAAGGGATTTAAAAATTTAGGAAATGAAGTAACACTTTTTATTCCAGTTTTCAAATGTAACAATTGGGAACATATAAAAGATTTACAAGAAAATGTTAAAACTTCACACATCAGTACGTACAAAAAAGATTTTGTTGTATCATACAGTACAGCTACTTTTGATAACCCAGATTTTAAAATTGTCTTTATTAACAATGAAATATTTTCTGAAAAAGAAGATATTTATACATATACAACTAATGAGCAAAAATTAAATCCAGAAAACAAAAAGGGAACTGGTCATAAAGATTTTCTTTTAAAAGATGTTTTATTTCAAAAAGCCGTTGTTCAATATGGATTGATGGAAGACAAAGAAAACTTACCTGATATTATTCATTGCCAAGATGCTTCAACTGCAATGATTCCAGCTTTTATTAATGAATTAGAAGTTTATTCAAAAACAAAATGTGTCGTAACAATTCACAATGCTGGACCTTATTACCATCACAGCTTTATAAACGCCAAGGAAGCAAAATTTTACACTGATTTTGATGACAATTTAATAAATAAATCATTAAACGGTGAAAAGGTTGAACCTTTTTTACTAGCCGCAAACTCAAATGCCATATTAACTACTGTTTCAGAACATTATGCACAAGAACTGATTGATCCAAATAATAATGAACAAACAGAAGGATTATCTTCTATTTTTTATAACAATAAGTACAATATTACAGGGATAACAAATGGAATTGATTTTTCATTATATAATCCAAAAGATATAAATATTTCAAAACTTCCTTATGAATTTAATACAGAAACACTAGATTTGTCTGGTAAATATGAATGTAGATATTATTTTATAGACAAAATAAACAATCATTTCTTTTTTGAAGATAAACAATATGGATGTTTAGACAATATTGACGACAATACAATTTTTTTTGCTTATCACGGCAGAATTACAACACAAAAGGGTATAAACCTTTTATGTGCTGTTATACCAAGGCTTTTATCAATATATTCAAATATCAAGTTTATCATAACAGGACAAGGTGAACTTAAACTGGAATCTAACATAAAAAAACTAACAGAAGATTTTAAGGGAAGAATTGTTTTTTTTAATGGTTATAACAAAAAAATTGCTAGATTAACTAGTGCATGCTGTGATTTTATAATTCTTCCAAGTTGTTTTGAACCTTGTGGATTAGAAGATTTTATTGCTCAAATCTATGGTACATTGCCAATTGCTCACAAAACTGGTGGACTATGTAAAATAGTGGATAACGAAACAGGCTTCTTGTACATAGACAACACACTAACTTCGTTACAAAATAGAATTGAAAATGTAATTAAATTAAAAAGAGATAATCCAAAAATAATACAGAAATTGATTCAAAATGCAGCTTCATACATTCATAAAAATTATTCATGGAATAATATTATTGAAAACAAATATTTGCCATTTTTTGAGAAAATTGTTGAAAAAAAACAAAATTAGTATTGACTAAAACTAACATAAAATATAATATAAGAAACATTCGATAAGCAATTATCGGTCAGAAAAAAAATGCTGCTTTAGCTCAGTTGGTAGAGCACGTGATTTGTAATCTCGGGGTCGTGGGTCCAAATCCTACAAGCAGCTTTTTCTGGGGAGTTTCCCGAGTGGTCAAAGGGGACAGACTGTAAATCTGTTGGCTTCCGTCTTCTAAGGTTCAAATCCTTAACTCCCCACTTATTTTTAAGAGTTAGATTTTTTCTAACTCTTTTTTTTTGCCTATGAGTTGTGATTTAAAATTAATTGAAAAAGTATTAAAATTTTCATGTAAAAGATGTTCACGTTGTTGTTGCGGAGAACCGGGGTATGTATACCTATCATCAAAAGATTTGACAAAGCTTTGCACATGGTTTAATTTAACTTTAGACAGCTTTGTTGATAAATATTGCAGAATTGTTCCATACAAAAACAACACCTTAGTATTAAGCTTAGAAGAAACTGATGATTTTGAATGTATTTTATGGAAAAAAGGAGTTGGTTGTACAGCTTACGAAGCTAGACCTATTCAGTGTTCAACATATCCATTTTGGACAAGAATTCTTAAAAATGAAAAAACTTTTCTAGAAGAAAAAAAAGAATGTCCTGGAATCGGAGAAGGAAATATTTTAAACTTGGAAGCTGTAAAATCGCAACTTGAGCTATATGAGTCTAATAAACCTGTTGTGATAAATTCTTTAATTTAAGGAATAAAATTGAAAGTTTATTTTTGGGGAGTCAGAGGTTCTTTACCAACTCCATTATTACCACAACAAATACAATCAAAAATAATGGCTGCTATTCAAAGAATCACTCCATCAGATATTACAGACGAAGAGTCTAGAGCTAAATTCATAGCTACATTACCTTCTTGGATTTTTGGAACTACTGGTGGAAACACAGCTTGTATTGAAATTAAAAACAACGACACAGAAATAATTCTTGATGCAGGAACAGGAATTAGTGTCCTTGGAAAAAAAGGACATCTTCCTAAAAATAAGCACTATAATCTATTCATTTCTCATTTTCATTGGGATCACATACAAGGATTCCCATTTTTCGATGTGGCTTACGATCCAAATTCATCATTTGATATTTATTCTGCATTTGATAATACAGAAGAATATTTACGAAAACAAATGTTACCTCCTTATTATCCTGTTACTTTTGATAGTTTTACAAAAAAAATTGCTTTTCACAAAATAAAAGAAAGCTCTACCATTACTATTGACTCAATTAGCATTAATGCATGCAAAATGTCACATCCAGGTAATTCATTCAGCTACTCATTCGAATGCGATGGAAAAAAGTTTGTATATGCGACTGATGTTGAATTAAAGGCAAAAGATTTTGTAAAAGATGAAAAAACTAAACCTGTATTTAATAATGCAGACTGTATTATCTTAGATTCACAATATACAGTTGAAGAAGCATATAAAAAAGAGAATTGGGGACATTCAGCATTTTGCTATGCGATAGATTTTGCTGTCTTCTGGAATATAAAGAATGTTTATCTATTTCATCATGAAATATCATATGATGATAAAAAGTTAAATTCTATTCTTCAAGCTGCAAGATGGTATGCACAATATATTAATCATTCGGACATAAAAATCAATTTGGCAATAGAAGGACAAGAGGTGACAATTTGAACATAACAGATATAGAGAAAACATCTCTTGAATATAAATTTTCTTTACCAGAGATTAAATTATTAGCAAAATTTTTCAGAAAGAATCAGGAAAAAATACCAGAAGGTCTTGAAACTTTTTGTAAAGTTATTGAAGATACTATTTATAATTCATTATCCATTGAAGAGGTTAGTCAATTTTATTCATGAAAAAGAAATTTATGTTTCCTTTAATTATTTTTTTAATTCTATTTTCATTAATAATTGGGTCAGTTTTGTTTTTTATTTTAGAAACAAAACCAGTTTGTAATGATGACAACGCATACACTGTAAAAATAAATATTCCTTCAGGTATGAGCATTAAATCAGCATCTTTATTACTTGAAAAAGAAAAATTGATTAAAAACGGAAATATTTTTTATTTTTGTGCAAAATATCCTTACCTTTTAAAATTTACAAATGTGGATAAAACACATTTGGAAAATTTTGTTTTAAAAAGCGGTATTTATAATTTAAGTTCAAACATGAACTACTATCAAATTATGAACACTCTTTCTTCAGGACAACAAGAATTTATTAAAGTTTCTATACCCGAAGGACTTACAATTACTAAAATAGGAGAAATTTTAGACAAGAACAATCTTTGTTCAGTACAAGAATTTAGAGAACTTTGCTACGATAAAAATATAATTGAATCATTTGGCATTGAGAATTCTTCTTTAGAAGGATACTTATTTCCTGACACTTACTTCTTTACATTGGGAATGAAACCTATAGAAATAATTACAATAATGGTTGACAATTTTAATAATAAAATTTTACAGATTAACAATGCATCACTCTTAACAAAAAAAGAGCTAAACAACGCTGTAATACTAGCGTCAATTGTTGAGAGAGAATATCAAGTTGATGAAGAAGCACCTTTAATTGCAAGTGTATTTAAGAATAGATTAAAACGAAACATTGGGTTATATTCTTGTGCTACTATTGAATATATTATTACCGAAATTCAACAAAAACCACATCCTGAACAAATTTTAATTGAAGATACAAAAATTGATAGCCCTTATAATACTTATAAATGGGCAGGATTAACACCAGGTCCAATTTCTAATCCTGGTTTGGTTGCATTGTCCGCCGCAATCAACACGCCTTCAACAAATTATTATTTTTTCCAAGTTGTTGATTCATCTTCAGGAAAACATTTTTTTACAGAAACATTTGAAGAACATAAAATTAATCATAATTTAAATCTTAAAAAGTAGTAATCAATGTCAAGATTTATTTCAAAAACATCAATTGAATCTATTAGAGACGCTGCAGATATTGTTTCCATTATAGGTGAATACACAAAACTGGAACGTCGTGGCGGAAACGATTGGTGGGGATGTTGTCCTTTTCATAATGAAAA
>JAAZCS010000096.1 GCA_012513125.1 Treponema sp.
AAAAAGAGCCAAATATTCTCTACTGCAGCAGAAGGTCAGACAGCGGTATCAATCCATGTATTACAGGGTGAACGCGAAATGGCTGATCAAAACCGTACTTTGGGTAAATTTGATTTAGTTGGTATCCCAGCAGCTCCAAGAGGAGTTCCTCAGATTGAAGTAACATTTGATATTGATGCAAACGGTATTGTTCACGTATCTGCAAAAGATCTTGGAACTGGAAAAGAGCAACACATTCAGATTACTTCTTCAAGCGGATTAAGCGAAGATGAAATCAACAAGATGGTAAAAGATGCTGAAGCAAATGCTGCTTCAGATAAAGCTAAACGTGAAAGTATTGATGCTAAGAACGAAGCTGATAGTTTAATTTATGCTACGGAAAAATCAGTAAAAGAACTTGGAGACAAGGTTAGCGATGCTGATAAGCAGAAAATTGAAGAAGCTTCAGCTGCATTAAAGAAAGCTTTGCAAGGTGATAATGTTGAAGAAATTAAAGCTAAAACAGAAGAACTAAAACAAGCTTCATACAAAATTGCAGAAGAAGTTTATAAACAGCAAGCTGCTCAAGGTGGTGCTACAGCGGGAGCTCAATCCCAAGATGGTGCTCAAGCTACAGGAGGAGCATCTGATGGTACTTCTGGTGAGTCTACTGAAAAAAAGGCATCTGGCTTTGATAAAGGTTCTGCAGATGATGTAGAATACGAAGTGAAAGATGAAAAATAATTCGTCGTTCATTAATTTGTAAAAACGAAATATCCCTCTCCCAATTGCGGAGGGGGTGTTTTTTTGGTATATTTGAATAAGTTTTATTAAAGTGGAAAAGTAAATGGCAAAACGTGATTTTTATGAAGTATTAGGTATAGAGAAGTCTGCGACTCAAGATGAGATTAAAAAAGCATATAGAAAATTAGCTGTAAAATACCATCCTGACAGAAATCCAGGAGATAAAGAGGCTGAAGAAAAATTCCGTGAAGCCACAGAGGCTTATGAAGTTCTTTCTGATGAAAAGAAAAGACCTATATATGATCAGTATGGTTTTGCTGGACTTGACGGAATGGATCAAGGTGGCGGAGCACAATATTCACATGCATTCCATGATTTTAGCGATCTATTTGGTGGAATGGGTGGCGGTTTCGGTGATATTTTTGATAATCTTTTTGGCGGAGGCTTTAGTAGTGGAAGTTCAAGAAGAAGTAGCACTTCAAATGGTCCTTCTGCCGGTTCAAGTTTAAGATACGATTTAAATATAAATTTTAAAGATGCAGTTTATGGTTCCAATGTAGAAATCCATTTTAAGCATAATGAAACTTGTGAAACTTGTAATGGTACAGGTGGTGCTCCAGGTTCCAGTAAAAAAACATGTCCAACTTGTAATGAAATGGTCAAATAAGGCAAGGTAATGGTTTCTTTACAATTCAACAAACATGTCCAAAATGTGGTGGAAAAGGTTGTATAATTGAAAAACCTTGTACTTCATGTAGAGGAACTGGTATTCAAGAAAAAAGTAAAAAAATGTCATTAAAAATTCCAAGTGGAGTTGATAATGGAAAGCGCCTAATTATACATGGACAAGGTGATGCTGGTGAAAACGGAGGTCCATCTGGAGATTTAGTAGTTGTAATTCATGTTGAGCCTCATGCTTTATTTGAAAGAGATGGGCAAGATTTGTATTGTGCTGTTCCGGTTTCAATCGCACAGGCGGCTTTAGGATGTGAAATAGTCATTAATTCACTTGATGATAAGAAAGTAGCAATAAAAGTGCCTTCTGAAATAAAAAATGGACAACTTTTGAGAATAAAAGGGGAAGGAGTTCCTTTAGCGGGTTCTGCAAGAAAGGGCGATTTATATGTTAAGATTGTAGTTCAAGTTCCTCAGCATATTAGTCAAAAACAAAAAGATTTGTTAAAGCAATATCTTGAGTTGGAAAATACTCCAGAAAATCCATCATTGATTCCATTATCACAATTGGGAAAATAACATATTTAATAGTATAAAATCCCCATAAGTTTTTTTCCAAATTCTGCCGATTATATGATAAACTATTGTTAGCTTAATATCTTTGAGGTGAGTATGTATAAGACGCAGAAGAAAATTGTTCTAATTTGTGTAAATTTTTTAACTATTATTTTGTTCATCATCCTTGCAGTATTTCTTGTTCCTGAAAAATCATCAAATGCTCATTCAATTTATTCATTTGTTGTTAGTGTTATTTTATTTATTGCAACTGTATTTCTTGGTGGAAAACTTAAATCATTCTTAGTAGGAAAAGTAAGGCATAATACTTTGGAATCAGGTGAAACTGTCATTCTGAATAATTTTATTGAGAAGTTAAGATTTTGCTATTCCTTAGAGGATTTTTATTCCGCTATTTCAGAATATCTTGAAGTGCAAGGTGACTGTTCTGTTTTATTAATTGATAGAAGCAAAAATTATATTTTATACAACAGTCCTGATAGACTTACTACATCAGAAGCAACAAGAGAAAAACTTGATTCCCATTTTACAGAAAGCTGGGCTGATGGTTTTTATTTCTTTGATAGACATATTGGTATTACCTCAAAATATCAAAAATCAAGGGGCTTTTTCCTTTGTTCTGAAAAGCAACATTTGTACGTATTTTGTAAATATGCACGTTTATTTGAGCTTCATGTATATGATAGACTTTTTGAGGAATATAAGCATTTTATTGTTAGAACAAGAATTATTTCTGAATTGTCAGAAATTTCTGCAACCACAAAAGAATGGGAACAGCTTGCTGAAACACAACAATCCTTTCTTCCTCAGAAAATTCCAAACATTCCAAAGTTAAAAATTGCTACATATTTTAGACCTTTAGTTAACGTTTCTGGTGACTATTTTTCAATACTTCCAATCGATGATAGTAAAACTTTGTTGATGCTTGGTGATGTATCTGGAAAAGGTTTGCCTGCAGCCCTAATTATGGGTTTGGTAATGAATACTGTAAAAATTATTGAAGATAAAGAAGATTTAGTTGGTGTTGTTAAGGCTGTTGATAAGGCTATTAAAGGCATGCATCTTCAGGATAAATATACTGTATTGTTTTTAGGTGTTGTTGATACAGATAAAATGAGAATTAGATATATTAATGCCTCTATGTCAGATCCAATAATTCTTTCACCTTCTCCTGATGGATATCGTTTAAAACCATTAACATCAAATGCAAGTCTTGTTGGTATTATTGATATGGATGATGTAAAAGTTGAAGAAAAACGCTTGTTCCGTGGTGATTCAATTTTAATTGCTACTGACGGTGTATCTGAAGTAATGGATGAAAATGGCGTTGAATTGGGAGATACTGATATTTATAGAAAAACAATAATTGCTGGGGCCACAAAATCACCTCAGGAATTTGTTAACGATGTAGTGGATTTAATCATGAAATATAACGGAGATAGAAAACTTCATGATGATGTTACAATGATGATTGCAAAGGTAGGTTATTGATATGATTTTTCTAATATTATCGTTTTTAAGCATAGGTTTATTTCTTTTCTTTACATTAAGAATTGATAAAAAAGCAAAATCAGGTAACTATCAAGTAAATTCTATTGTAGTAGCATTGTTAATTACAACAATAGAAGCATTTTTATATTTCATAGCTTTATGTTTTAATCAAATGATTGCTACATTGTTGGTGAAACAAATAATGCGTTTGGTGTTTGTTTTAGAAGGAATGTCTTTAATATATTTTTCTTTTGGAATAACAGAGCTTGTTGTTCAAAAGAAAAGCAAATTTGTGACTTTTATAAAGATTTTACTGATAGCATTCTTAATATATATTGTTTATTTCCAGTTTACTTCAATTGATATATCTTTGGAAAATGGAACAATGATAGGATCTTCGTATTTGTTTCCAGTGGCAGCAAGGGAGTATTTTCCTTGGAATTGGGTAACATTATATAACTCGATTTTTAAATATATAGTACCAATAGCTGGTATACTTTTTATGATTATATATCAGGAAAATAATGCTTCTCAATTAGAAAGATATCAATCAGGTATTACTATACTCGGAATAATTTTAATGTGGTGTTTAAATGCCTTAATAAAATTTCTTTCAATGGCAAATCCTGCATTTACATTAATTCATATGTATTCATATGTGATAATGTATGTATGTTTTTTCTCTGCAATGGATAAAACGACAGTTCCTTCTGGCAAAGGTTTTTGGGTTAATGTATTCAAGAGCTTTATCTCTTATGTAATACCTGCATTTCTTCTCGGAAGTCTTTTCTATTATTTGCAACCTGTCGGTTCTGGGTATAATTGGTTGTTCTTGTTGGAAATCCTTGTCGCAGCCGTTGTTTGTATTGTTTTCAGTTTGAAAATAAGGGATGTTATTTCATCTAGTAGACATATTTATACAGCCGATTATGAAGAATCTTTGGAAAAAGACTTGGCTTCTATTGATTATAATGACGAGATGGATTCTGTAACTAACAAGATGTTTGATATAATGAAAAAAAATGTTGAATCATCTTCAATGAATGTTTATATAATTAATAAACAAAATGAATTTGAAACTGCATACACTTCAAATAAAATGAACTTGTCAATACCGCAATCAAATCCTATTTTCAATCATTTGTTGATGGAAAACAGGTCTATCGTTCTTTATATAGAAATAGAAAAGGAGCATATATTTGCACCAATTAAAAATGATCTGAAAAAATTCTTTGAAGATACTGCATCTGATGCTTTATTTGTCTTAAATGAAGGAAATAATATTTTAGGGCTTATCACTTTAGGCAAAAAACAAGGTGGAGATCACTATAAAGAGTACGATTATAACGTATTTACAAAACTTTATTCATATTTCTTCGTATTTGGTTATTATATGCGTAATATTTCAAATAAAGATATTATTGGTACTGTAAATCGTGAAATTCGAATGTCGTCACAAATTATCACTTCTATTCAAGAGAATATTGATGTAATAAAGAATCCAAAAATTGATGTTGGATATAAAATGGTTCCGGCTCATAATATTGGTGGTGAATTCATTGATATGATACGTTTGACAGATACCAGACATCTTATAGTTATTGGTGATTTAAGTGGAAAAGGTATTGCAGCTTCAATGAATATGGTTATCTTGAAATCCATTATTAGAACATATTTAGTAGAAACAACTGATTTTAAACAGCTAGTAATAAAAGTTAATAGTTTTGTTAGGGATAGTTTACGTAAAGGAACTATTTTTGCAGGTCTTTTTGCTTTGTTAGATTTTGAAAATGATACGATGTATTACATCAACTGTGGAATTCCGGCTTTCTTTATGTTTAATCAAGTTTATAACAATGTAATTGAGATTCAGGGTGGAGGACATGTTTTAGGATTTGTAAAGGATATATCACCTTATCTTTCTGTTAAAACTACAAAAATGATGAAAGATGACATTTTCCTTACTTGTACAGACGGATTAATTCAATCTCATTCACTTCGTGGAGAACAATTTGGAAAAGAAAGAGTTCAGCAGTCATTGTTGGATAATCAAACTTATAATGCTCAACGAATGGCTCAATTTACTTTTGATAATTTAACTAAATTTATGTCAAAAGAAATGGAAGATGATGTCAGTATTTTTGTAATAAAATATCAATCTGATAATTCATCAGAAGCTAAAGAAAAGAACATCGTTGAAAATGATGAGATTATTGAAGGAAACGAAGCAATTGAAGTAACAGATTCATCAATAAATTCTTCAGATACAGCTATTGCTGATGAAATGGTTAATGATTCAACTGTTGAAGATGTTTCAAATGAAACGACTGATTTTAGCGAAAAAGATAATCTTGAAGAAAAAGATGAACTGATAAAGTCGGAAGATTTATCAGAAGAAACTAAGAGCGAAAAGGAAACTGAAGAATCCGTAAAAGACGACATTTCAGAAGATGATTTTGAGATGCCTGATTTAAGTGGTCTTGATGATATAATCAAGAATGCTGGTTTATAATAATAAATGTGGATGAAAAAAAATGGAACAATTATCAATAACTGAAAAAGATGGAGCCAATTATAGAGTGTATGAACTACAAGGTTCATTAAATGCATATACAATTGGTGAATTTAAAAATACTTTGTATCAAGCTGTAACTGAAAATAATATTGTTTTAGATATGTCAAAGTTAATTGAATTGGATGCTTCAGGAATTGGACTTTTGATGGCAGCTTTTAATGATAGTGAAGAAAATGGAAAAATGCTTTATTTTATGTCAATGTCAAATGAATCTGAAAAAGCAATCAACTCAACTGGATTTAAATCTAATTTCAACATAATAAATGCAGTAACTGAGGTAAAATAATTTACTTCTAAAAAAAGCCCGAAATTGAAAAAATATCAATTTCGGGCTTTTTTTGTTTTATTGCAAGATTATTTTATTACAATATTAACAATTTTATCTGGAACAACTACAACTTTTACTATTTCGTGGTTGTCAGTATATTTTTTTACACCTTCTAGTTCAAATGCTGTTTTCTTCAAATCATCTTGATTAGTACCAGGAACAGCTTCGAATTTATCCCTTAATTTTCCATTAACCATAACTACAATAACTTTAGTGTCATCTTTTAAAAATTCTTCGTTGTATTTTGGCCATGGTTCATAAGCGATTGTATTATCGTGTCCTAATTTCTGCCAGATTTCTTCACAGAGGTGAGGTGCATAAGGAGATAATATTTTAATAAAATCTGACCACATTGCAAGAGGTACAGAATCAAGCTTTGAAATTTCATTAATAAATATCATCATTTGACTTATTGCTGTGTTAAAGTTCAAAGAAGAAGTGTCTTCTGATACTTTTTTTACAGTTTGAGCAAAAACTTTTCGTGCACTCAATATTTTTTTATCCTGTAAATGTCCGCTTATGTCGATATCAGTCTTTGGCTTTTCGCTAATAGCCCAAATCTTTTCCAAGAATCTATGAATACCGACAATTCCCTGTGTTGACCAAGGTTTAGACATTGTAAGTGGACCCATGAACATTTCGTACATTCTAACAGAATCAGCTCCATATGCTTTAATTTCATCATCTGGGTTGACAACATTTTTCAATGACTTTGACATTTTTGCTACTACTTGCTCTAGTTTTTCACCAGTTGCTTTTTCGTAATAAAAACCGTCTTCTCGTTGTTCAGTCTCATCTGTTGGAACTAAAGTTTTGTTTGAGCGTTGATATGCAAATGAAGTAATCATTCCTTGATTTACTAAACGATGGAAAGGTTCTTTTGTTGAAACTACACCTAAGTCGTATAAAACTTTGTGCCAGAATCTTGCGTAAAGTAAGTGTAGAACTGCATGTTCAGCTCCTCCAATATATAAATCAACTGGCATCCAGTATTGTTCTGCTTTTTTTGAGCAAAATTCACTATTGTTGTTTGGATCTAGATATCGTAAGTAGTACCAGCAAGAACCACCCCATTGAGGCATCGTATTCGTTTCGCGTTTTGCTGGCTTTCCACATTTAGGGCATTTGCAATTTACCCATGATTCAATTGCTGCAAGAGGACTTTCGCCAGTTCCTGTAGGTTGATATGATTTAACGTTTGGAAGTTCAAGAGGGAGTTCATCTTCTGGTACAGGAACTGTTCCACAAGAAGGACAGTGAACTAAAGGAATTGGTTCTCCCCAATAACGTTGTCGGCTAAAAATCCAGTCGCGAAGCTTGTAATTTATAGCTTTTTTTCCAATTTTCTTTTCTTCTAAAAAGGAAAGCATTTTTTCAATTGCGTCTTTTTTATTTAATCCATCAAGAAAATCTGAATTCACATGAATGCCATCTTTTGTCCATGGTTGTTCTTGAACATCAACTTCACTTTTTAATACTTCAATAATTGGAAGATTAAATTTTTTTGCAAAATCCCAGTCTCTATCATCATGAGCTGGAACTGCCATAATTGCACCTGTTCCGTATGAGATGAGAACATAATCTGCTATCCAAATCGGAATAAGTTTATTATTTACAGGATTAATTGCGTAGCTTCCAGAGAAAACACCAGTTTTGTCTTTTGCAAGATCTGTTCGTTCTAGATCAGATTTTGAAGCTGCATCTTTAATGTATTTATCTACTGCATTTTTTAGTTCAGGAGTTGTAATTTTAGAAACAAATGGATGTTCTGGTGAAACAACCATGTATGTTGCTCCAAAAAGAGTATCGCATCTTGTTGTGTATACGGTTAATGTATCATTTGTGGAATTTCCATCTTTATCTGCAATTGTGAATGTAACTTCTGCACCAGTAGATTTTCCAATCCAATTTGTTTGCATAAGTTTAACACTTTCTGGCCAATCAAGTAGATCTAAATCTTCAAGAAGTCTTTCTGCATAATCTGTGATTTTTAAAACCCATTGACGGATTGCTTTATGTGTAACTTGAGCACCACATCTTTCACATCGACCTTCTTTAATTTCTTCGTTAGCAAGACCTGTTAGACAACTTGGACACCAATTAATTGGTGTATGACTTTCGTATGCAAGACCTTTTTTGTAAAGCTGTAAAAAAATCCATTGTGTCCATTTGTAATAATCTGGAGTGCAAGTTGAAACACATCTGTCCCAATCATAGCTAAAACCAAGTGATTTAATTTGTTTTGTAAAATTTTTAATATTTTCATTTGTTGTTGTAGACGGATGAGTTCCAGTTTTTATTGCATAATTTTCAGCAGGAAGCCCGAAAGCGTCAAATCCCATTGGATGGAGAACATTATAGCCATTCATTCTTAAATATCTGCAATAAATATCAGTTGCAGTATATCCTTCTGGATGTCCTACGTGGAGACCTGCTGCTGAAGGGTAAGGAAACATATCTAGAACATAATTTCGTTTTTCTTTTGGTATTGTTTCATCTTCTGTAGCTTTGAAAGTTTTGTTTTTTTCCCAATATTTTTGCCATTTTGGTTCAATTATTTCAAATGGATAATTACTCATTTTAATTC
>JAAZCS010000097.1 GCA_012513125.1 Treponema sp.
AAGGGTGCTACTGTAAATTGTAGTTTAAAGGTAACTGCTACCGGAGGAACTATAACAGCAATTACAGGAACTATTTCCGTTAATGAATATTTAGAAAATGCCAGTAATATATCTAAATCTGGATTGAATATACAATCCGGATTATCAGATACTATTCCTTTTACTATTACTGCTAAAGAAGCGGCAGGAAAAGGAACAGTAACCGTTACTCCAACAGCGGGAACTGCAACTGAGACATCTATAATTACTGCAGAAAATGAAACAGAATGTACTGCTTCTTCAGGAATTTGGAATGCTACATCTTCAACATGTACTGTAACAAATACTAATGCGGTACCTACTTTTTCACCAAATGTAGTATCAAAAGATGTTGCTGTATTAGATAATGTTGCAGGTATTAGTGCAATTACAATTGATGGAAAAGCAGATAGTACATGTACCAAAGGTACAACTGGTAGAACATGCCAACTTGTTAAAAATGCAGAAACAATTACAATTGATGTAAAAGCATCAAATAATGGAACTGCAACAACCATTGGGAAAAAGACATTAAAATGTGGAAGTAATACTATTTCGACAGAAGTAAAAGCACAAGACGGCACAGGAAAATATACATATACATTTACGGTTAATAGAACTTGTAATGAGGATGTAACTTTAAAAGATATTAAAGTTTCAGCAGGAACTTTAACACCAACATTCTCTGCAACAACAAAAGAGTATACAGTAGAAGTAACATCAGAAATAAACAAAATTACTATTACTGGAGAAAAAAATAATAGTACTCAAACAATTACAGGTAATGTAACAGATAGAGTATTAAAATATGGTGATAATGAATTTAGTTTAGTTGTAACAAGTGAAAAAGGAACAAAAGAAACTTATAAAGTAAAAGTTACAAGAAAAGACACAAGAGAAACATTAAATACATTAAGTGCAATTGAATTAAGTGCTGGAAAATTAAAATTTGATAAAGAAACTACTGAATATGCAGTAAAAGTATTACACGAAGTTGAAACAATTGAAGTGAAAGCAACACCAGAAAGTACAAAAGCAACAATAGAAATTGTGAACAATAACTTAAAATTAGTTGATGGTGAAAATAAAGCAATATTAATAAAAGTAAAAAGTGAAAATGAATTAGAAAAAACATATAAAATAGTAGTCACTAGATTATTAGAAGGAGAAACACTTGGTGATAACCCAAATCTTTCAAATATTGCAGTATCAAACTATAATCTAGGATTTACAACAACAAAAGATACATATAGTTTAAAAATTGATAAAGAAAAAGCATTAACAATAACAGCTACAGCTGAAGATCCAACAACAACATTTGTTATAACAGGAAATGAAAATCTTAAAAATGGTAGTGTAATAAAAATTACTTCTACATCACAAGATGGAACAGTAAAAACATATGTAATTAATATAGAAAAATCTAGTATTATGATGTTCATAATTATTGGAGCAGTAGTTGTATTATTAGCAATTGTTGTAATAGTAGTGTTAATTATAAGAAATAAAAAAGATAAAGATTTCATAGAAACAGATAAAGTAAAATCAAAAATAAAAGAAGAAGATTTAATGGCAAGAGTACAAAATCAAATTGGAACTATTGATTCAATACCAGAAAATCCAGAAACTGAACCTATTTCAATTGCGCCACAGGCATATAATGCACCATCTGAACCAATAACTGAAGAAATGCCAGCGCCTGCTCCACAATCAGAAGAAACAAAAGTATGTTCTATTTGTGGACATAGAGTTGCGGCTTCAGCACAAACTTGTCCATATTGTAAAAGAAGTTTCTAA
>JAAZCS010000098.1 GCA_012513125.1 Treponema sp.
ACTTTATTATCTCCATAAATTGCTTTTAATGTATCTAAAGTCAGAGAAATACTTTTTACAGTATGTGCACCATCTAAAATTAGATTTGGAATTCCTTCAAAACAATATGGATTAGATACAATCTCAAATCTTCCAGGAAGGAATGCTTTTTCCAAGCCCTTTTCAATTATATTTTCATTTAAATTGGGATAAATCTTTTTTACAGCAATTGCCGCTTGAGCTGCATTTTGTGCCTGCATTCCACCTAATAATGACAAATTAGCATTTATTGTTCTTGAAAAGATTGAACTTTCAATTGAAATGTTCATTTTATGTGAGTTTTTATCAAATTTATAACTAATATCATCAATTAATTTATCTACAAAATAAATTGGTGCATGTTTTTCTTCTGCTTTTTTAATAAACACTTCATTCACACTCTGTGTTTGCTGTTTTGCAATAATTACAGGCGTACAATTTTTTATAATACCAGCTTTTTCACCTGCAATTTTTTCTATTGTGTCACCCAAAAACTCTGTATGTTCTAGTTCAATTGGAGTTATGCAACATAATTTTGGACGTACTATATTTGTTGCATCAAGCCTACCACCCATGCCAACTTCATAAACAGTCCAATCAACTTTAGCTCTTCTAAAACATAAAAAAGCATAAATCGTAACAAGCTCAAACCATGTCAATGGTCTTCCACCTGGTAAATCTTCTGGAATAATTGATTCAATTTTTGGTACAAGTTCCTTTACTGTATCTTCATATATAAATTCTTCAAAAAAAGATGATGGTTTACTAATTCTTTCCCTAAAATCAATAATGTGAGGAGAGGAATAAACGCCAACTGAATATCCGGCTTCTTCCAAAATTGAGGAAATCATTCTTGAAACTGAACCTTTGCCTTTAGAACCTGCAACATGAAAACAAGGCGAGTTATCTTGAGGATTGTCAAATCTTTTACATAGAAAATCAATAGTATCAATCCAAAATATATTTTTTTTCGGATTTTTTTCAAAATTAAGATAATTTTCAAGCCAATCTTCGAAGACATTTACTGCATTCATAGACTCATACTATAAAGCAAATGGACATATTTATCAATATTCATAAAAACCTGTTTTTCATTTAATTGAAAACTTAAAAAGTATATGTTACTATTGATAGTATAAATAATTTTTTATAAGGAATTTTTATGGAAAGTGAACTCCAATTTTCAGATATTAATAAAAGTTTTGAAAGAGCTGTTGAAAAAAGCAAGGCTATTGAAAAAGACTTATTGGTAAACCCAAAGAAATATAGAGTATTAACCGGCGATCGTCCAACTGGATTATTGCATATTGGTCATTATTTTGGTTCATTGCAGAATAGAGTACGTCTTGCAAAACTAGGTGTACCAACAATGATTTTAATTGCTGATTACCAAGTTTTAACAGATCATGATGCATTTGATAAAATTAGCCAAAATACAAAACAGCTTGTTATTGATTATCTATCTGCAGGACTTAATCCGGATGAACAAGATGTTATTATTTATCCACATAGCTATGTTCCTGAATGCAATCAATTAATGATTCCATTTTTAACATTAGTTTCAAATGCAGAACTATCACGTAATCCCACAGTAAAAGAAGAAATTGCTGCAGCTGGTTTAAAAAATGTAAATGCAGGAATGTATACTTATCCAGTTCATCAAGCTTGTGATATCTTATTCTGCAAAGGTAATTTGGTGCCAGTTGGAAAAGATCAACTTCCTCATCTTGAAATGACAAGAACAATAGCATCCAGATTCAACAATAAGTTTTGCTTAGGAAAAGAGCCTGTATTTCCAGAGCCTCAAGCTTTATTAAGCAAAACTCCAATGATTCTTGGTTTAGATGGAAGCCAAAAAATGAGCAAGAGCCGAGGAAATGCCATCATGCTTTCGTGTACAGAAGACGAAACTGCAAAAATGATTAAAAAGGCAAAAACTGATGGAGACAGAAACATTACATATGATCCTGTAAACCGTCCTGAAGTTGCAAACTTGTTAATGCTAATTTCGCTCTGTACAGGAG
>JAAZCS010000099.1 GCA_012513125.1 Treponema sp.
AGAAAGAAGATTTTGAAAAGGATAATGAAGCACTTTTTAAGCTTAATGACGATTTATCTGGAAAAAATCAAATTAATACTACATTTGAAACATGGGCTTTGGCAACTTATTTTGAAGATGTAATCTCATATGCAAACAATAGATTATATGACATGTCAAAAGGACGCTATACTTTTTTACTTGGAAAAGGAAAAGACAACAGAGGTCAAAAAGGACTGGATGTTTCTGTTTTGGATTCGTATACAGGAAAAATCAGGGATTCATCTTCTTTTAGTGGCGGTGAACTTTTTATAGCATCATTAAGCTTGGCTCTAGGATTAACAGACGCTGTCACTAACCGTAATGGTGGAATTCAACTTGATTCACTTTTTATTGACGAAGGTTTTGGAACACTTGATTTTGACACACAAGAAATCACAATCGATACCCTTCTTCAATTACAGGAGAACAAAATGGTTGGAATTATTTCACATATAGAATTTCTAAAAAATGCTGTTCATTCTCAAATCTATGTTGAAAAAACAACAAGTGGTTCAAAGATTCACATTAAATCCTAATTCTAAATTTCTTATGAATCATTTTCTGATGAAAGAACTGTTCGTATCATTTTATATGAAAAACCAGCTTTAACAAGGTAACTAATCAATTCGTCATTGAGTTTTCCTTTTTTTACCAGATTTTCCATTGCTTTTTTGCAAATTGCCGATTCATCATACTCACCAAAATAATTATCTAAAGCTTTATTTACAGTTTCCCTATCAATTCCACGCAAAATCAATTCACCTAAAAGCCGGCTACGTCCTTCGAAATGATTAATTCTTCTGCTATGAAGCCAAGCAATAGCATATCTATAATCAGACAAATAATTTTTTGACTCTAAATAAAGAAGAACCATATCGATTACATTTTTTTGATAACCTTTCAGAAGTAATTTCCGTGACAATCCAAATTTTGACTGCTCTGCTCGGCTTAAATAATCAACCGCTTTATATTCCGCAGCGACAGCAAAACCTGCATTTATCAATTCATCTTCTTTCTCATCCAAGAATTCTACATTCTCGATGATGTCATCAATTTTTATTGAGGATAAATACTCTTGCCGTATAAAAAAAGCAGCCCCCGTAAAAGCTGTAACTGTGTACAAACCTTCGGCTGACTGCTCTTGAACATTTTTGATAACCAAATCTTCGAACTAACGTTTGCTGAACTGGAATCTTCTACGTGCACCTTTCTGACCGTATTTTTTACGTTCAACCATACGTGAATCACGAGTAAGATATCCGTTTGCCTTGAGAGCTGTACGAGAATCAGGTTCAATCTGTGTCAATGCACGGGAAATTCCATGTAGACAAGCTGCAGCCTGACCATTCATACCACCACCAATAACGTTGATAAGAATATCAAATTTATTATCACTTGAAGTTACTAATAAAGGTTGGCGAACAACTTTAACTTGTTCTTCGCTAACGAAATAGTCTTTTACATCTTTACCATTAACAACAATTTTACCTGTACCTTCGCGAACAAATACGCGAGCTACAGCTGTTTTTCTTCTTCCTGTACCAATAGCAATATTTTTAACCATCACTTAACTCCTAATTAAACTTCCAATACTTTTGGATTTTGAGCTGTATGAGGATGTTCTGATCCAGCATAAATCTTTACATTATCCATTAAAGCACGGCCTAAGCGTCCATGAGGCAACATTCCTTCTACAGCCAATTTCAATGGCTCGCCAGGATGTTTTTCTGATAGTTTTTCAAAAGTATGAGAAACAAGATTACCAACAAAACCAGTGTGATGATAATAAATCTTCTTTTGTTCTTTTCCACCACTTACAGAAACTTTATCAGCATTTATGATGATTACATAATCACCCATATTCTGATTTTTTGTAAATGTTACTTTGTTTTTACCTCTTAGTACTGCAGCAGCTTTTGCAGCTACGCGTCCTAATGGTTTTCCGGCAGCATCGATTACGTACCAAGTGCGTGCCTGTTCGTGTTCTTTAACGAAAATCGTATTCATGATATACCTTACTTATTCTAAAAAGCTTATCTTGCGATGAAATAATCTTGCATCTGATTAATAATCGCGTGGAGATTTGATGAGCATTCAATTCTCCGATACGGGGTATATAACTATACCCTTTTTCTTAATAATGTGTCAATAATTTCAAATGCTTATTGAGCGTCTGAAGCAGCTGATTTTTCTTCTTTTTTAGCTTCATTCTTATCTTTTATATCAGCAGCACCAATGAACAAGCAAATTAAACCGATAAAAGCAGCTAAAACAGGTGTTGCACCTTTTAAAAATGCAATTACATCAGCTCCCAAATTTAACGGAAAAAATGGTATTACAGAAAAAACTGTAAATGATATAAACAAAATACCAAGAATAATTGATAACATAAATTCCCCTTATCACTAATTCTATTATTTTTTATAAATTAGTGTATCAATTCTATAAGTATAATATCAAAAATTCATTTATTCAATTTATTTTCACCATAGGCAATTTGATTATTGAATTTCATTATAACTTTACATGAAATTACGAAACTTCTATACTCGTGGTCTATGAATAAATATTGTTTTACAAGAGCATTTAAAGTTTCACTGCCAGTCCTTTTTGGTTATTTAGCAATAGGAATTGCGTTTGGGCTAATATTAGTTGAGGCTGGTTATCCTTGGTGGCTTGCACCTATCATGAGCATTTCTATGTATGCAGGAGCTGGACAATATATTGCAATTGGTCTTTTTTCTGCTGGAACTTCATTGAGTATGATTATATTAACTGAACTTCTTGTAAATATACGTCATATTGTCTACGGTCTTTCATTAATAACAAAATTCAATTGTTGTGGAAAATGGAAACCTTTTTTGATTTTTGCTCTTACAGATGAAACATATTCGCTTTTAACTTCAGTTGAAGCACCAGACAATGTTCCAAAAGGAACTTTTTACGGAATTATTGCACTACTTGATTACCTATATTGGATTATTGGAGGAATTATTGGAGCCTTAGCGGGTTCAATTATCCCTTTTTCAATGAAAGGAGTCGATTTTGCACTAACTGCATTGTTTACAGTGTTGACAATAGATCAAATAAAAAGTTCAAAAGATTTTATATCTCCACTTCTTGGAATTTTAGCAACAATTTTATCAATTGTTTTATGGAAGAACGGAATAATCAAAGACTCAAATAACATTTTACTTTCATCAATTTCCATAGGGTTGGCAGTTTTAATAATCACTCGTCACAAGGAATGGAAAAAAACAGATGGAGATAAAATAGCTACAAAAGGAGAAACTGAATAATGGAATCAATGAAATTAACAATTGCACAAGTTCTTATAGCAACAATTTGCTCAACATTAGTGATTTTTTCAGAAAGAGCATTTCCTTTTGTTCTTTTTTCAAAAAAACAGCCTCCAAGAATGATTAAATTCATCGAAAAATATATTCCTCCAATGGTAATGGCAGCTCTTTTGGTTTATTGCCTAAAGGATATGACATTTTCTTCTGGAGCTGTAAATTTTGCCCCATATTTGGCAGGTGTTGCAGCAACAGCAATTCTTCACCTTTGGAAAGGAAATTCACTTATAAGTATTTTTGGTGGCACTATAATCTACATGATTTTAATTCGAATTTTATAAATTATATTTTTTTCAAAAAAGTTATTGACTATTATAAAAATATAATGCAAGTATATATTTAATAAACGAACCATATCCGTTGCTAAGTTTTATTCATCGTATGTATATGCGATTTATTATTATGACAAGAGGTTACTTGAGTTGAAAGGAAGTCAGGTTACCATTGAGCATGTATCCAAGAAATTTGGCGACTTTGTTGCTTTGGATGACATCAATTTTACTATTAAGCCTGGTGAGTTTTTCTCACTTTTAGGCCCATCTGGATGCGGTAAAACAACTTTACTCCGCATAATTGCCGGTTTTGAATTTCCTGATGATGGAGTGGTTCTTTTTGATGAAAAAAATATAATCCCATTACCTCCTGATAAGAGACATTCAAATACAGTATTTCAAACATATGCTTTATTTCCGCATATGACAGTTTACGAAAACGTAGCTTTTTCACTCCGTTTAAAGAAACTTCCCAAAAGTGAAATAGATAAGAAAGTTAGAGAATATGTTCATTTAGTTCAGTTAGACCAACATATTGACAAAAAACCAAACCAGCTATCTGGCGGACAAAAACAAAGGGTGGCAATTGCAAGGGCTTTAATTAATGAGCCTAAGGTTTTATTATTAGACGAACCTCTATCCGCTTTGGATGCAAAACTTAGAGCCAATCTTCTAATTGATTTGGATAATTTGCATGATAAAATTGGAATTACATTTATTTATGTAACTCATGACCAAAGTGAAGCTTTATCTGTTTCTGATAGAATTGCTGTTATGAATTCCGGACACGTTCTTCAAATAGGCACGCCTTTTGAAATTTATGAAAGTCCAAAAACTCAATTTGTAGCTCAATTTATTGGAGAAACAAATCTCTTTGATGCAGAAGTTATTGACTGTATTCCCCACAAAGATGCAAATAACAATAGTGACTTCATGGTAACATTGTCAGTTCCTTCTTTGGGAAAACAGGCGCCACTTGCTTCTGATACAGATGCAACAATCGCTTTGGATAAATTTATGCAGGTAACAGATTTTGAACATACAGAAAAATCACAAAAAGTATCTGTAACAATTCGTCCCGAAAAAGTTCGTATTACATTGGAACCTCCTGAAACTGGAGGAAGAACAGATGTTAATGTTTTCAGTGGAATTGTTGATGAGCCTATTTATTCTGGATTTCAATCTAAATTCTATGTTCGCCTTGATACAGGATTAGTCATAAAGGTTTTCAAACAACATACAGACTACATGGATAAAGGACCTGTAATTCAATGGAAAGATAGAGTTTATGTTTCTTGGTCAGCTGACAGCGCATATATTGTAGAGGATATAGAAAAATGAAATCATCTCCAAAAACCCACCCTCTGCCGGCGGATAAAAGACAGAGAAAACTCATAAGCCAAGGTTCAATTTATGCCTGGCCAATGGGAATATGGTTTTTAATTTTCTTTGTAGCTCCACTAGTCATTATTTTTGTCTACAGCTTTCTAAAGAAAGGAGTTCATGGAGGGGTGGAGCCTATCTTCACTCTAAAGTCTTATCAAAAATTAGTTGATCCTCAATATGGACTAATTGTTCTTAGAACATTAAAAATGACAATTATCTCAACAATAATTACAATTCTCGTTTCTTTGCCAAGTGCATATGCTATGGCTAGAAGCAAAAGACAGACTCTTTTATTATTTTTGATAATCATTCCATTTTGGACAAACTCACTAATCCGTATTTTTGCATGGATGTCCATTTTAAATAATGATGGTGTTCTTAATCAATTTTTAATGAAATTTCATATAATAAAAGACTATGTACAATTCCTTTATAATCAAAAGGTTGTCATTTTAGTTTCTGTATATATGTACATTCCATACGCAATTCTGCCAATTTTTACAGCAATTGATAGATTTGATTTTTCATTACTTGAAGCCGCAAGAGATTTAGGAGCAACAAAATTCCAATCAATTCTTTTCGTATTGATTCCTGGAATAAAAAGCGGAATCATTTCAGCATTAATTTTTACATTCATTCCTATTTTTGGTGCTTATACAGTCCCTCTTTTAGTGGGAGGAAAAGATTCCTACATGTTGGGAAACATAATTGTTGATCAAGTTCAAAAAACAAGAAATTGGCCTTTAGCAGCCGCTTTCAGTATGATTATTACAATTATATCTGTTGCAGGAATAATTTGGATTACAAAATCAAATGAAAAAGATAAAAAATTAAATAAGAAAAACACAAAAGAAGACAATTACACTGCAGAAGGAGCTCAAAAATGAATCATCCATTTTACATCTTTCTAAACAGAGCGATTTTTAACAATAAAAATAGACCGACAACTGAAAATGCTAGGCATGCAAAAAAATCATGGAAAAACATTAAAAGAAATTTTTCTTTATCAAACATTATTTTGATTTTAACTATATTATTTCTATTCATTCCCCTTTTTATTATTTTCGCTTATTCATTTAATGAAAGCAAAGGTTCTGTTTTTACAAAACCTTCGTTAATATGGTACAAGGAATTACTATTCAATTCCAAAAGTCTTTGGATATCTCTATTAAATAGTATAATTGTTGCTTTTTCATCTGCATTAGTATCAACAATACTTGGCACATTAGCTTCTATCGGTGTCAGCTGGTATAAATTCCCTGGAAAGAAAATAATTCAAGCACTAACTTATCTTCCGATGGTTTTGCCTGAGGTAATTATTGGATTATCAATGGTTATTTTCTTCAGCGGAATTCACATGCCACTGGGTTTATTCACAGTTTTTGCAGCTCATACTACATTTTGTTTGCCATTTGTATTTTTAATGGTCAATGCAAGACTTGATGAATTTGACTACTCAATTGTTGAAGCTGCTCATGATTTAGGTGCAACTGAACTTCAAACTATGATAAAAGTTGTAATACCTGCTATTTTCCCTGGAATTACATCAGGATTCTTAATGGCTATAACAATGTCACTTGAGGATTTTGTTATTACATTCTTTGTTTCAGGGCCTGGTTCAACGACATTACCACTGTATGTATATTCAATGATTAGATTTGGTGTTTCACCTGTAATAAATGCACTTTCACTTGTAATGGTTCTTACAACTTGTCTGATTGCATTTATCTTAAGGAAAGGTTTGAAAAACATAGCAGCATCACATTAAGCCACAAATGATTGATTTCTAGTCAATATTTATAAAACAAAAACTACAAAGTTCTTTTTTAAAACTATATAAAAAAAGAGGAAAATTATGAAAAAAAGTTCATTATTATTGTCTGTTGCAGCGATTGCAATGAGTTTTGGCCTATTATCATGTGGAAACACAAAAGATGATAATATGTTGTATTTATTTAACTGGACATATTATACTCCAGATTCAGTTTTACAGGCATTTGAAAAAGAATATGGTTGCACAGTAAAAGTTGATACTTTTGATTCAAACGAAGTTATGTACGCAAAGTTAAAGGCTGGTGCTTCAGGATATGATATCACATTCCCGTCTCAGGACTACACTTCAATAATGATTAGCCAAGGAATGATTCAAAAAATTGATAAAACAAAATTTGAAAATTCAAAATACATCAATCCAAAAGTTCTAGAAAAAATGACTTGTGATCCAGATATGACATATTCTGTTCCATACTACATGGGAGCTGCTGGAGTTGCTGTAAATAAACAAAAAGTTGCAAACTATGAAAAAACTTGGAATATTTTCTCAAGAACAGACCTCAAGGGTCATATGACTATGATGGATGATATGAGGGAAGTTCTCGGCGACGCACTTGCATACCAAGGTTTATCAGTAAATACAACAGATTTAGGAAAATTAACAAACGCTGCTGAATTGGTAAATGATTTATGGAAACCAAACTTAGTTAAATTTGATGCAGAAGGATTTGGAAAATCTTTTGCAGCCGGTGATTTCTGGGTGTGCCAAGGTTATGCCGAGGTAGTATATGGAGAAGTTCCTGAAGACAAACAAGACTAAATGATTGATTTTTTCATTCCTCCAGAAGGCGGTCCTTCTTATATTGACTCTATGGTAATATTGAAGAACGCAAAACATTATGACAGAGCAATGGAATTCATCAACTTTATTCATCGTCCAGAAAACTATGTTCAATTCCTAGATACTTTTAGATTCCCAGGATTTGTAAACATGGAAGCAGACAAAATAAGAACTACAAAGCCAATTTATAAAGCTGAAGAAATGGAAAATTGTGAATTGAAACTTGATTTAGGCGAAGATTTGGAAAAATTCAATGATCTTTGGCAAAAAATCAGATTCAGTGCAGAATAATAAATTATAAAAGTTATTTGTTTGACAAAAAAAGTTGCTGCATTTATTATTAAATGATTAAGCAAAGGTGTGATAATGAGCTTGGATTTAAAACTAATTATTAATAATATTGCAGTACCAATTCTTGTTGGAGAACCAATATTAAATCCCACCGGAGAGATTGTTGATTTTAATATATTATTTCTCAATACAGGATTTAAAAAGGTAGCCGGTAAATTTTTTCAAGAAAATGCAAAATGGTCTGATTTTAAAGATAAGCTCCTAACAGATGTAACGTGGAGTGAGTTGGCACTTAAATCCATAAGAAATGAAAAGGATAATACACACACATACTTTTCACCACTAACAAATCTATGGTACAGAATAGAGATGAACTATTCGAATGGATACATAATTGTTACTTTAATAAATATTACATCTGAAAAGCAATTTAGAAAAAGAATTTATGACAGTTCAATCCGAGATTCACTCACTGGTTTATTAAACAGAGTTTCATTTAAAGAGACATTTGACTCTGTTTTAGATATTGCAAAATATGAAGAAACAATGGTCGCTATTTTGGTCATAGATATTGACAACATGAAAAATATCAATGATTCCATGGGGCAGAAAGAAGGCGACTTAGTATTAATAAAAGCGTCAAAAATTCTAAAACAGTTTGAAAGAGAAACAATTAAAGTCTTTAGAAGCGGTGACGATGAATTCTTTGTTTTACTCACTAAAATAACAAATCAAGATTCTGTGATTACAATTACTGATACTATTTTTGAGGCGTTTCAAATGGAACAGCTTAGCGTTTCGGGTGGAATTGCTATTTATCCAGAACACTCAGAAGAACAAGAAGAACTTGTTAGATTTGCAGATATGGGTGTTCATTATGCAAAGAAAAATGGCAAGAATAATTTTGTTTTTTTCAAACCAGATATGCAAAGAGTTTTTATTCAACAACTTTCAATGCATACAAAAATTACAAACGCTGTATTAACAAGCAATTTCAAACTATTCTATCAACCTCAATTTGATATTACATCGGAAACATTACGTGGATTTGAAGCATTAATTCGGTGGACTGATAATGAGTTGGGAGAAGTTCCGCCGTCTATATTTATTCCTATAGCAGAAGAAACTGGATTAATTATTCCAATCAGCAACTGGGTATTAAACACAGCTTTTGAAACATTAAAAAAATGGCAAGATAATTATGACTTCAAAGGAATTTTATCTATCAATATTTCACCTTGCCAATTAAAACAAGACACTTTTATTGAATCTATTTCTTCTTTACTGAAAAAATATGATGTAAATCCTGAATACCTCGAATTTGAAGTTACTGAAGGTGTTATGATTAATAACATCGAGTCTACAATAGAAAAATTAAAAATGATAAAAGATATGAAAATAAAAATATCGCTTGATGATTTTGGAACAGGTTATTCTTCATTAAGTTATTTGCAAACTTTGCCATTAAACACACTAAAAATTGATAAATCTTTTATTAACAATATTACTTCTCAAGATGGTATACAAGCTCACATTACAAGTTCAATTATAAATATGGTAAAAAGACTGGGATTATCAACCATAGCAGAAGGCGTTGAATATCCAGAACAGATGAATTTACTGAAAAAAATTAATTGCAATATAGTTCAGGGATTTTTAAAAGGCAAACCAATGCCCGAAGATTTATGCGATTCTTATTTGAAAGGAAACGATAAAGCCTTGCTTACAAATGGTAACGATATTAAGTAAAAATTAAATTTTCACTTTGTATTCAATATATCTTACTTTTTTTGATTCGATTAACCTTTTTATTCGTTTTTCATTTTCATTTAGCTGAGAATTTCCAGTTTTCATTTCTATAAAAATGATTTCATCTTCTGTAAAACCTACAAAATCAATTGGTTTTCCGATAAATTTTACATCATTTGGATTACATGGAAAATCCGGGAAAAATGGAGCCATTTGTTCCGCCATTTGCCCCTTAATTACAGCCCTTGATCTTTTTATAGCATCTTTTCGCTCTTTGTTCACACTCCTCCGATTCTTTACTATCAAAAAAATTATTAGTAAAAAAAATAAAATACATAAAAAGAAACTTGAATTTATAAAAAGAGATTGATATTCAATTGGAACAAAGCTAATAATATTCACCATATTTCAAAAATAACAGAAATCTTCCGATAGTAAAAGTGTTGTTTAATTATAAAAAGGATATATTATGAAAAGATATTTATTTATACTAATTTTTTTTCAAGTGAGTCTACTTTTTTCACAAGAAGGAAAGCTGTTCAGATTCAACCATCAAAAAGGCGACAGTGCTAGTTATATTTCAACTGTTGAAGAAGAAGTCTTTGTTAATGGCTATTTAAATCATCAGTCAGAAATTATTAACAGAATTTCATCCACTGTAACAGACACAAATGACAATGGAGATGGATTCATCAATGCTTCATACATGACAACTGAAAACACTATTTCAAATTATAGCAATCAATATTTATCATGGGGAGAGGAATTTTCAAGTACATTCACTAGAAAAAACAATGGTGAATTAACAATTTCAGACGATTTGTTTATGCCAACTGTTAGAAATGTTCCTGTCTTCTCTGATAAGCAAATAAATAAAGGAGAATCGTGGACAGCGGATGGAAAAGAGGTTCATGATTTAAGAACTGCCTTCAATATGGATTCTCCCTTGATTATACCTTTTACAGCAACTTACAATTATTTGGAAGATAAAGAAATAAATGGTGAAGAATTAAGTATTATTTCTGTGAAATACGAATTTAGTTTTATAAATAATAAAAAAGCTATTCAAAATGGAAGTTCATTGTATTCGTCAAAAGGATACTCAAATCAAATATTGTATTGGAATAATAAAAAAGGAATTCTCGAAACCTATTCCGAAGATTTTCAAATTCAACTTACAGATATTGATAACAATGTTTTTACTTTCAGAGGAAATGCTCATGCAGAAGTTACTGAATTTAAATCGGTGAATGATGAAGAAAATGTCAAAAAAATCCAAGATTCTGTTGAAAATCTCAATCTTAATAATATTTCTGTCAGCAAAGGCGAAAAAGGATTAATAATTAGCCTTGATAATATTCAGTTTGAGCCAGATTCAGACATATTGTTGAATTCTGAAAAAATTAAATTGCAAGAAATAGCTAAAATTCTACAAGAATATACAAACGATTTACTGATTACAGGTCATTGTGCTGCTAGAGGTTCAGAAAAAGCAAGACAAGCCTTATCAGAAGAAAGAGCTGCAAGTGTTGCGTCCTATTTAAAAGAGCTTGGAATTCGAGATGAATATCACATTTTTACACAAGGAAAAGGCTCAACAGAACCAGTTGCATCAAATGACACAGAAGAAGGAAGAGAAAAGAACAGAAGAGTTGAAATCACAATTTTAAACTAAAAACTTCCGAAAAATCACTTTTTTTACAATATTAATGTATGGAAAATAATTCTGTTGAAATTGATGACAATGATTTAGTTAATCAGACTGCATTTAATACTTTTGGAATAAAATATCTATATCCTTGGCAAAGGCTTGTAATAGAAAATATTTTAGAAGCAAATGAATAC
>JAAZCS010000100.1 GCA_012513125.1 Treponema sp.
TTGATTCACTGTGCTATTCCATTTGTTGGAAATAATTATTGCGATTCATATCCTAAAATACTATTGTATGCAAGTGCTGAAAATTTAACAGGATATAATGGCTATCTTGATGATGATGCAAAAGCTTTGAATCGATATAGATCGTTTTACGAACACTCAAAGAAAGCAAAAAAGGATTTTTTCCCAGATGTACATATTGCACCGATATCAGATGGTAGCTTAATACTTGTTGTACTATATCTATTAAAGCATTTAGGTATTAATAAAAACACAAGTACACCATTTGATTTAATTGAATCAATTTCTTTTTCAAACTTCGGTAAATACTCAGTAAGTACACCAAAAAATACTGATTATGCAAATGATATTAACAAGTTACGAGAATCGATAGATTACATAGCTTGTGATATTGAAACAATTAAACCAGATATACTGATATTACCAAATACTATCTATAAACATAAAGAAATCAGAGATAAACTAAAACTACTAAATTCAGAAATGAAGTGTATTCCGATTTATCAAATAAATGCATCTGTAATTAATCAAACTATTTCAAAATATTATAGTAGGAAAGTTGATTTAGATAATGAAGTAAGTAATTGGTATTTAAAACTACATAAAAATAAAATTACTGGTAAAACTAAAAATAATTTTTTAAGTGTCTTTACATATCTAGATAAGGTTTTTGAGGAAAATAAAATCGTCTAACAACTGCTTCAACCTGACTCGGCTATGTCACGATTCTTGCTAGTCGTCGCTGCGCTCCTCGGCAAGAATCGCGCCATTACGCCTCGCAGGTTAAGCAAATGTTATGTTGACCCTCCGGGCGGGGAGAGGAAGAGAAAATCTAAACTTTGTAAATTTGGGATTAATTGTGGTATTATCAGACTGCACTATAAAGTCAAAATTCATATATTTATCAACATTTTGGTGTAGAGATTCAATACAAATAATCAGTAATTTAATATAAAGCAAAGAAATATGTTATTTTGACTTTCGGGACTCTTTCTGTTTTTACTATTGACAATACTTCTGTATGGCGTTAGTATTATTATATGATCAAATCATTTAATGATTTTGAAGCAGAGCAAATATTTAAAGGTTTTCGCTCGAGAAAATTGCCACCAGAAATTCAGAATACTTCTCGAAGAAAACTTCGTATGATTGACAATGCTGAAATATATGAAGATTTAAGAATTCCACCCGGTAATAATTTGGAGCAATTAAAAGGAAATCTGGAAGGATTTAGTAGTATAAGAATTAATGACCAATGGAGAATTGTATTTAGGTGGAAAGATGGAGGTGCATATGAAGTTAGAATCATTGATTACCACAAATGAAACATTACCAAATATTCATCCCGGTGAAGTATTACAGGAAGAGTTTCTAATACCACTGAACATAACAGCATATAAATTGGCAAAAGAAATCAATATTTCTCAAACAAGAATATCAGAAATTATTCATGGCAAAAGAAGAATAACGGCTGATACAGCATTAAGATTATCAAAATATTTTGGTACTTCAACTAATTTCTGGCTTGGATTACAAAATTCATATGATGTTGAAGAGGAAGAAAAAAAACATTCAGATGATTTTCAAAAGATTCAAAAATACGAGTTCATGGCGGTTGTGTAAAATAAGGAATATTTAAGGCCAAGAAACATAACAAAAGTTTCAACCTGAGAATGCTATGTCACACTTTTTGCAATTCGCGCTTGATGCGCGGCAAAAAGTGTGCCATGTACGCATTCCAGGTTAAACTAATGTTAGACAGACGCTCCGCGCGGGGAACAAAGATTGACAATAGTATCAAATGATACTATCATATTGTTATGAAATTACCTTACGAAATTACAAAAAAAATTCTGGAGTTATATGGACAAATACAAGAAGCTTTGGGTATTTGTCAAAGTATACTATTGGTAAAACCAGAAGCTAAACTTAGAAA
>JAAZCS010000101.1 GCA_012513125.1 Treponema sp.
TTACATAACAGACTGCAAATTAAATTTCAGTCTTAAAAAAAAACCGAAGATTTTTTTTCTTCGGTTTTTTTTATTTAACATTTGTTATTTTCGTCGAACAGTAAACTCCACTTTTGGCTCTTTGTTTACCTTTTCATTTCTTTTTTTATATTTTTTATACAAAACTTCTTGAGCTCGAATTTTCGCATCTTTCTTGTCACCTTTTACTTTTGTCCATTCACCAGAAGACTGCAACTCAAACGAACTAACATTATCGCTAAAATAAATATCCAAAATTGATTTTATTTCTGTAAAAACATCTTTGTCCAAAATTGGGAACATCAACTCAATTCTTTTATCAAGATTTCTTGACATCCAATCTGCACTTGAACAATATAATTCAGGAATACCCGCATTCTGAAAATAAAACACTCTTGCGTGTTCCAAATATCTGTCAACAATTGATATAACATGAATATTTTCACTCATTCCCTTTACTCCAGGAACAAGCATACAGATTCCCCTAACATTCAACAAAACTTTAACACCAGCTTGACTCGCCTTGTACAAGGCTTCAATTATCTCACTATGAGTTAAACTGTTCATTTTTGCCATAATTAATCCAGGATTTTCAGGAGAACTTTTTTCAGTTTCGCGCTGTATCATGGCTAATAACTTTGACTTCAATGTTACAGGTGCCATTCCTAAACAGTTCATTTTCTGCAAGTTTGAATATCCTGTAACTAAGTTAAAGAATTGAGTTGCATCATTAGCAATTTCCATGTTGGCAGTAAAAATTGACAAATCTGAATAAAGTTTTGCGGTTTTTGGATTATAATTACCTGTTGCTAAATGAACATATCTTCTAACAGTTCCAGCCTCTTTTCTCATGACCATCAGTATTTTTGCATGAACTTTCAGATTTACCAGTCCGTAAACTACTGTAACACCGGCATTTTCCAATTCACTCGCCCATGCAATATTTCTTTCCTCATCAAATCTTGCCTTTAATTCAACAAGAACAACAACCTGTTTTCCTTGAGCAGCCGCTCTTTCCAAAGCTGCAATTATTGGAGAATCTCTTCCAGTTCTATACAAAACCATTTTTATTGCCAATACATCTGGATCATCTGCAGCGTCAGATATAAATTTTATTACTGGATTATATGATTCATAAGGAACATGAAGAACTTTATCATGAAGTTTTAAGACATCCCAAAAAGGCTTATCATTTGGAAAATCACTTGGATAAAAGTGTTCCCAATCTTCAAAACTCATCTTTTCACTATCATCAGTGTCACGAAGCTCCATCAAAGCAGGTATATTTACAAAACTTTCAACTTGATAAACATCATCTTCTTCTAGTTCTAGATTTTTCATCAAGAACTTTTTGATTTCTTCACTTGAACTGTTACATATTAATTGAACAGGGAAAGAAGATTTTCGCTGAACTAAAACCTTCTCCATTTCATGTATAAAATTTGTTCCTGATTCTTCATCAACAGTAAAATCAGCATCTCTTACAACTTTAAAAGTTAATGTTTCTTGAACCTCAAAACCTGGGAACAATTGAGTTCCACATTGAGTGATTATATCTTCCAATAAAGTGAATTGCTTTTGCTTTTTTATACTTGGCAACCAATAAACATTTGGAATACTTGTCGGAATTTGAACAATAGCAATACGATTTTCTTCAGTACCTTTTAAATCTTCAGAAATTGTCTTAATTCCAGAAATTGGTTTTAATTTAAATGCAACATAATTGCTCAAATTAATAATATGAGGAAAACTTTCCAAATCTGTTCGTAGTGGTGTCAATAACGGAAAAATGTCAGATCTAAATAAATTTAAGATATATTCTTTTTGGTGTAATGTAAAATCACTTGCTTTTTCATAAATGATGCCTTTTTCAGTCAATGCAGGCAATATCTCATTAATCAAACATTCTTGTTGCTGGCGGACAATCTGATGTGTTCGCATAGAAATACTTTTTAATAACAACTTTGGAGTTAAATCAGAAATATCGCTTTTATCAGGATTAACAAAACTTTCTCTTTTTACAGAAGCAACTCTTACTTGAAAGAACTCATCGAAATTGCTAGACACAATTGAAAGAAACTGTAATCTTTCCAACAAGGGAAAATTTTTATTTAGAGCCTGATTTAAAATTCTTTCATTAAACTCAATCCATGACAATTCTCTATTAAAATATTTAATTTCCATATTTTTTCCCTAAGTTCTTATGATAATATAATTTTATATCCAA
>JAAZCS010000102.1 GCA_012513125.1 Treponema sp.
AAGAGTTGAAGGCATATTTGCACCTTCTGCTACAAGTTTTACGCCATTTTTAATGAGTGCGTCTGCATCATTGCCATCAAGTTCGTTCTGAGTTGCGCAAGGGAATGCACAATCAACTTTAACTGACCATGGACGTGCATTTGGAGTAAATTTTGCAGTTGGATATTTTTTAACATATTCACTAATTTTTTTATGTTCTGCACGGAATTCCTTAACAAAATCAAGTTTTTCCTGAGTAATACCATCTGCATCATAAATAAATCCTGATGAATCAGACATTGTTACTGGTTTTGCACCAAGCTGTAACAATTTTTCTACAGCATATTCAGCAACATTTCCGTCTCCAGAAACTGAACATACTTTTCCTTTGAAATTGTCACCAATTTTGCTTAACATTTCATCTGCAAAATAGATTAAACCATATCCAGTAGCTTCAGTACGAATTAATGAACCACCAAACTGTAATCCTTTTCCAGTCAATACACCAGTAAATTCATTTCTTAGACGTTTGTACTGTCCAAACATATATCCAACTTCACGTCCACCAACACCTTTATCTCCAGCAGGAACATCAGTATCAGGACCAATATGACGCTGTAATTCAGTCATGAACGATTGGCAAAAACGCATTACTTCAGCATCTGATTTTCCATGAGGATCAAAATCAGAACCACCTTTACCACCACCCATTGGAAGTGTTGTAAGGCTGTTTTTTAGAACTTGTTCAAATCCTAAGAATTTTAATACTGAAAGGTTTACTTCTGGACTAAAACGCAATCCACCTTTGTATGGGCCAATTGCACTATTGAACTGAACACGATAGCCACGATTAATATGAGGCATACCTTTATCATCTGTCCAAGGCACTCTGAACATAATAGTACGTTCTGGCTCTACCATTCTTTCAAGAATAGCATTCTTTTCTAGTTCTGGCATAACTTCAACAACAGGCTCGATTGTTCCAAGTACTTCTTGTACTGCCTGCAAAAATTCTGGTTGTTCAGCATTCTTCTTCTGAACGTCTTCCCATACTCTGTTTACATAAGAGTTTTTCATGATTGTTGTCCTTGCCGATTAAAAGTTTCAAAAAAAACCGACAAATAATAATATATCATATAATAATTTTTTTTTAAATATTTTATATGTCTTTTTTATTAATTTATACTAAAGTTTTAAAATCTTTGTAAAACTTGTTTTCCGTCAAGAAAAAGTCCTTTTACTTTTCCAGACAATTTCATTCCCTCAAAAGGGGTTGCTTTCCCTTTGCTGAAAAATTCCGAAGAATTTACTGTCCACTGCTCATCGGGATCAACGACTGTAAAATCAGCATCATAACCAGTACGAAGAAGCCCTTTTTTTAATCCAAGAAGCCTTGATGGATTTGCCGACATCAATTCTGATAATTTTTTTTGATTAATTTGATTTTGTTTTACAAGCATTGTATTACAAACAGCAAAAGATGTTTCTAGCCCAGTAAAACCTGGAGCTCCCTTTGCTTTATCATCAAGAGTATGAGGTGCATGATCGGTAGAAATAACATCAACAGTTCCGTCTTTTATCCCTTCAATAAGTGCCAATCTATCATCTTCACTTCTTAATGGAGGATTTACCAAAGCCCGAATAAAAGGCTCTTTTGAACCACAAAGAGCTATATGATGAGGAGTTACCTCACATGAAATATTTTGATTATGCTTTGTTTTTTCACATCGGATTAAATCGATACAATAACGTGTACTTACATGATCCAAGTGAATATTGCAATTTGCTTTTTTTGCCAATTCTATATTTCTTGCAGTTGAAACATTTTCAGCAAGATGTAAAAGATTATTTGCTTCAGTTAAAAAATCATCAATTTTGTTCAACTCTAATTTCGGAATTAAGGCTAAATCAGTTTCTGAAGTTCCAAAAGCAGAAAGATTATTTTTTTTCATTATTTCTAAAGCTTTTTCACGATAAGTTTTTGCCTCTTTCGCCAAAAAAGGATCTTCACAATGACAGCCAACTATAATTCCTTTTTCTGCTGCAATTTTCATTCCTTGCAACATCACAGATGAATTCATAACTTCTTTGCCATCTTCTGTAATTAGTGGAATATATTTTTTTTCTATTGTTGAAAGATGAGTAACACTTTCGCCACCAAAATCTTCAGTTATACTTACTGACTGAAACAATTTTGAAAGTCCTATTTCTGCCGCTTCTTTTTCAATTTGCAATGCTAATGACTGAGAAGATACAACTGGTTTTGTATTTGGCATTGCAACAACAACTCCATAACCACCAGAAGCCGCTGCATGAAGCCCCGTATTTAAGTCTTCTTTTTCTGTAAGACCTGGATACCTAAAATGTACATGCATATCGACAAAGGAAGGAGTTAAAATCAATCCCTTTAAATCATAAATCTCTATTTTTGCTTCTGAAGAAAAACCATCTTCTGCTAAAACAGATTTTGCCATATTCAGAACAGTCTGTTCATTTGTAAAACAACCTTGAAAAATAGAACGAGTCATTCCATTTTCACAAAGAATAGAGCCAAAACAATCTATATCTTTATCAACTAATCTTGCATTGTAAATTAAAAGTGCCATATTTTCCTTATTTTAGTTATCATTTCCCGCTACGTACAAAGTGTCACAATATTCACACCTATACAAACCTTTCAATCTATCAACCAAAAGAAACGTCGGTTTGGCATAGTGTTCAGTTTGTGTAATACACCGAGGATTTTTACAGCTGAAAACATTTGTAACTTTTGCAGGCAATTTCATATTGATTTTTCTTACAATCTTTTCATTTTCAATAACATTTACACAAATATTTGGATCAATAAAACCTAAAACTGAATAATCTATATTCATTATATTATCTATTTTGATTATATCTTTTTTCTGTGACTTTTCTGAAGGAACATTTTGAATCAAACAAGATGAGTACGTAGCTTTATCTAATCCCAACCATTGATAAATTCGCCAACCACTTCCGGCTTTAATATGGTCAATTACTAAACCATTTTTTATCGTATTTACGTTTAACATTATTCACTTCCCTATATTATAAAGAACCAGTCAATTTTGCAATTAACGCCATTCTTGCATACATTCCATATTTGACTTGTTTAAAATAAGCAGCTCGAGGATCATCATCAACTTCAACAGAAATCTCGTTTACACGTGGAAGAGGATGAAGGACAATCATGTTGTCTTTAGCTCTTTTCATTCTGTCTGTATCAAGAATATAGCTGTCCTTTAACCTAATGTAGTCTTGTTCATTAAAGAATCTTTCTTTTTGAACCCTTGTCATGTAAAGGATGTCCAACTTACCGATAACATCATCAAGATTTTCTGCCATTTCATATTCAATTCCAGCTGGATCCAAAATATTAGAAATCAAATAATCTGGAACAGTCAATTCTTTTGGACTTATGAATATGAATTTGTTGCCTTTGTAATGACGCATAGCTTCTGCCAAAGAATGGACAGTTCTACCAAACTTCAAGTCGCCGCAAAAACCGATTACGTGATTCTCAAGTCCGCCTGTCAACTGTCTGATTGTCACCAAATCAGTTAGAGTCTGAGTAGGATGATAGTGACCGCCATCTCCTGCATTTATGATAGGACAAGCTGAATATTTACTTGCAAGCAAAGCCGCCCCTTCTTTTGGAGTTCGCATTGCAATTATATCTACGTAGGAAGAAACGACGCGGATTGTATCAGCTAAAGTTTCACCTTTTGATGATGATGTATAGGACGCATCTGCAAAACCTTCAACTAAGCCACCAAGACGTAACATTGCAGCTTCAAAAGAAAGCCTTGTTCTAGTGCTCGGTTCAAAAAAAAGTGTCGCAAGAATTTTCCCACGACACACATTTTGAAATAATTTTGGATCTAAAATAATTTCTTCCGCCAATGAACAAATTTCATCAATTTCTGAAATAGATAAATCATCCGGCTGAATCAAATGACGATTATTTAACATTCTTTTTTACAGTTCCTTATATATTCAAATTTTTACGAGTTTATCATAAAACAAAACTCGTTACAATAAAAAAGGCAATTAGTTTTTCTAATTGCCTTCTCTATTATTTATTATATTTCATCCATTCTTGACACATCAGCGTTATAATCAACACCGGCAATATCAAAACCATTTGTTGCATAAAAATCATGTTTATAACCGTCCAAATCACAAACTTCTGCTAAGTTTTCATTTGTGACACTTGCCATCAATTTATCAACTTCTGCCTGAATATCAGCTTTCATTTCCCAATCGTCAACACGAATTCTATTTTCATCATCAACAAGAACTTCACCAGCTGCACAATTTTTTCCAGTATAAAGTCTTTCTGAAAAAAGTCTTTCCATTTGTTCAATACAACCTTCATGAGTTCCTTTCGCTTTCATCACTTTAAACAAAATTGAAAGATATAAAGAAATAATAGGAATTACAGCACTTGAACGTGTTACTAATCCTTTATTTACAGAAACATAAGCTGCTCCACCTAATGAAGCTTTCATCTCTTTATTCAATTGATGAGCTGTTGCTTCCAAGTCTTTTTTAGCCTGACCAATTGTTCCATCTCTATAAATTGCGTGGCTCAATTCTGGCCCAATATATGAATATGCAACTGTTCTACAACCTTCAGCAAGAACACCTGCGTTTGAAAGCTGGTCTATCCATAATTTCCAGTCAGCACCACCCATTACTTTTACAGTATTGTCAATTTCTTCTTGATTTGCAGGTTCTGCAGCAGATTCCTTGAGTGTGTTTGTCTGAATATCAATTCCAACACCAGCGTAAGTTTTTCCAATAGGTTTCAATACTGATTTATATAAAACCTGTGTATCAGGATCTGTTCTAACAGGACTAGCTAAACTATAGATAATTAAGTCAATCTTTTTTCCATGTTTTTTAGCTTCTTCAATTATCATTTTTCTTGTTTCATGAGAATATGCATCAGCACTAAATGTTTCAGAAAAGAGACCATCTTTTTTTGCAGCTTTATCAAATGCTAAATTATTATACCAACCTGGAGTTCCACCTTTTGTTTCTGTTCCAGCTTTTTCATATGAAATGCCTATTGTGTCTGCACCATATTCAAATGCGGCAGAAATTCTGCTTGCTAATCCATAACCTGTTGAACAACCTAGAACTAAAACAAACTTAGGACCTTCTCCACCCTCTTTTGTAGATTTTATTCCACGTTTTGTTTTTTGTTGCTTTACATAATCAATTTGATGTTCAACTTCCTTTGCACAACCTATTGGATGAGCATTAATACAAATATTGCTTCTTACCATTGGCTTAATAATCATAATTTTTGACCTTCTTTTTTATTCAATTTTATAATCTATTTATATTTTTTTATAATGATACAACCGTTGTGACCGCCAAAACCAAGCGAACAAGATGCGGCGGCTTCAACAGGATATTCAATTCCTTTGTTTGGAACATAATCTAAATCACAACCGAGTTCCAAATCGGGATTATCCAAATTAATTGTTGGCGGAATAAATCCTTCTTGAATTACTTTTGTACAGAATAGTGCCTCAATTGCACCTGCGGCTCCAACCATATGTCCAGTTTCACTTTTTGTAGATGAAATTTTCAGTTTATATGCATAATCTCCAAAAAATGTTTTTAACATAGCAGTTTCTGCAGAATCATTAGCTATTGTTGATGTTCCATGAGCATTATAATATTGAATCTCTTCTGGTTTCATATTTGCATCTTCAAATGCTCTTTTCATTGCAAGAACGCCGCCAGATCCATCAGGACAAGGGGCTGTAATATGATAAGCGTCTGTTGAAGTTCCAAATCCTGCTACTTCAGCATAAATTCTGGCCCCTCTTTTTTTAGCATGCTCTTCTTCTTCCAAAACAAGGATTGCAGCACCTTCTGCCATAACAAATCCATTTCTATCTTTATCAAAAGGACGACTGGCTTTCGTTGGATTGTCATTAAAACTAGTAGAAAGTGCAGAAAGAGCTTGATAACAACCGATATTAAATCCTGTAATATCAGCATCTGTTCCGCCCGCCAAGCACATATCTAACCGACCATTTCTAATCATATCAAAACCAAGTCCTAAAGAATCTGTACCAGATGCACATGCTGTTGATAATGTCCAAGCCGGTCCGTGAATCTTAAAAAACATTGCAACATTTGCAGCGGCTTCATTATTCAACGACATAGGTGCCGTCAAAGGAGGAATTCTGTTTACGCCAGACATTGGATCTAGATATTTTTTATAGCTGTTTTCAATTACGTCAGACAAACCAATTCCAACACCAGAAAAGATTCCAATATTTTCTTTGCCGATCTCATCATTTTTGTAACCTGAATCTTTAACGGCTTCTATACTTGCACCCAAAAGAAATTTAGTAAAACGTGACATTTTTCTAGAAACTTTATGATCAACTTCATAATCATCAAGGGAAAAGTTCTTTACTTCTCCTGCTATTTTTACATTATGTTTTGAAGCATCAAATAATGTAATAGGACCGATTCCACTTTTTCCGTTTTTTACATTGTCCCAAGTATCATTTACATTATTTCCAAGAGAAGTAACTGCTCCAAGTCCGGTAATTACAACGCGCCGTTGTGCCATTCATAAACCTCATTTAAATTTTATAAATCAAATTATAGCATAAGAAAATTATATTTTAAATACAATAGAATTATTGTTAAGTGAGTTAAATGTAATTCAATATGACACTTTTAGTCAATATGTCATTTTATGTGACTTTATTACTTTTTCTTTCTCTTATTTGTGATTACTCTTGAAAAGTTCACCCGACAAGTTGTATTCTCTACTATAATATAATAATTTATGGAGTATAAAATGAAATTTGTTGATGATTTATTACAGCGTGCAAAAATTGCTAATAAAACAATTGTGCTTTGCGAAGGTGAAGACAAAAGAGTTGTTCAAGCAGCTGCAAAAATAGTAAAAGATGGTATTGCCAAAATAATTCTTATTGGAACAGAAGATGAATGTAAAAAAGTGGCACCTGATACAGATTTAACAGGCATAGAGATTGTTGACCCAGCTACTTCAAAATCTACAGAAAAATATGCAGAAATTTTATATAAGGCACGTGAAGGAAAAATTAACAAAAAAACAAATGAGCCTGAATACAAAGATGTTGAAGCTGCAAAAAATTACATTTTGAAAGATCACACTATGTACGGTGCATTGATTCTAAAAGCAGGAGATGCAGACGGTTTCGTTTCTGGTGCATGCCATTCTACTGCTAATACATTACGTCCAGGTCTTCAAGTGATTAAAACAGCACCTGGAATTAAAACTGTTTCATCAAGCTTTTTGATGGTCGCTCCAGAAGGTGGAAACAAATACGTAAAAGAAGGAATCGCTTTATTTGCAGATTGCGCAATCAATATTGAACCAAGTGCAGAAGAACTTTCTGACATCGCTATTGCAACTGCTCAAACAGCACAAAAAATCGCAGGAATTGAACCAAAAGTTGCAATGCTTTCATTCTCTACAAAAGGTTCTGGAAACGATGACAAATTCTTTAAATCAGTTCCAAAAATGCAGGAAGCTGTAAAAATCGCAAGTGAGAAAGCTCCTGATTTAGCATTAGACGGAGAATTCCAGTTTGATGCGGCTGTTGCTCCAGAAGTTGGCGAATTAAAAGCTCCAGGTTCTAAAGTTGCAGGACACGCAAACATTTTCGTTTTCCCAAACATCAACGCAGGAAACATCGGATATAAAATCTGCCAGAGAATGGGCGGATGGATGGCTGTAGGTCCTGTATGCCAAGGTTTTGCAAAACCATTAAACGACTTGAGCCGCGGTTGTAATGTTGATGACATCGTTGCTACAGTAGCCGTAACAGCTCTTCAAGCATAAAGAATAATTGATTTGAAAAGCCCTGCAACAGTTGGAAACAATTATTGCGGGGCTTTTTTATTCTTCTATTTTATCAATATCTTCTTTTTTAAATAGGTCGTAATAATTTTTATATATAATTATTGCCCGTAATCCAAAAAGTATTGATGTCATCATTCCAACGAACCCACCGATAAAGAAAAAAGTTCCTAGATAGTAAACATTAACAAGAAAAAAGAAACTGACAAATGATACAGCAAAAATTAATACATATTTAAATATATCCTGTTTCCATAATTCTCTTTTTTTAATAATAAACTTGTCACTATTATATGTCTCCGAATCAACATGAGGCATCGTTTTCATAATGATGTTGTACAATAGAATATTCATATCACTCTCCTAAAAAAAGAAAGAGTCATAATCCTTCATATGACTCCTTCAATTGTTTATATATATGATAACTGACTTTACTTATAAATCAAGTTTTATTTCTGGAGGGCTAATCCTGCGCTCTTACAACCTCAAGCTCATACCACAAGGTTCCGTCGTTACGGTTCATGGGGAACATTGTTTGTGGCAAAGTTGAAAGCGTTGTTAATCCTGTAACCTCGTTTGCGCGTGTTCCGTCGGCGTTCAGTTTGAATAGTCTGTAAGTGCATTGGTACACTGATGGCAAATCAAGAAGTGGATTTCTTACAGAAGCCATTTCTTGTGGTGAAAGGGCTTGCAGAATGAGTGTTCCCTCCGATGCCAGAGTGAACGCGTTTCCAATTCCTAATGTTTTATCTGTAGTAAGATTTATATTCTCCCTTACAATTCTAAATTTTTCTATGTTGTTATGTTTTTTTTCGTTATAATCTCTGAAATCTGCGTAATAATTTCCAGACCATGAGCATGAATAAATTGCGAACTTGTCTCTTTTGTATTCAGCACCAAAAACAACGCTAAAGTCATCCTTGGGATTAAATGAAATGTATGGTGAATATGAGGTTTCTGTTTTTGAGGAAGATTCCTTTTGTCCAGTTACAGCTCCGTTTTCACTTGTGTGGGCAACTGTTACAAAGGCCTTCTTAGCGTGAACTATAAAGTTTCCTTTTGCCGCATTCCAAAGAATTTCACCTGTGTCAGAAAGAACGTCTTTGCCTTGGTCGATGTGTGACTGCAACAATTCAACTTCAGCTCTTTTTTCTGAAGCCAGAACAAGGTTTCCGCCAACTGAATTCATCATACTGTTGTAACCGTCTTTTGAATAAAAGACGCCAATTTGGTGAACGAGTCCAAGTTCAATTGGAATGTTCAGAATTGAGGCGGATGTAAAATCCCATGCGTTTGTTTTTGGAAGAGAATCAATTTCTGATTTCCTGTCTCGAAGAACATAAACTTTTTCACGAGCCGGTTCCACAAGATAATTCCTGAATATTCGCGATGCCACGATATTCGCCGGTGTTTTTGAAGGATTGTTGCCCTGATCAAAATATCCATTCACTCTGTATTTTTTGTCCTTTTGTGATAGTTCATAAGCAAAACTGAATAGGCAATCCCAATCTTGAAGACTTGCATAAGAGGCGACCATTGGCAGCATTTCTGAACTGTACTGGTTTGGATAAGGCAGGTCGTATTCGGTGACAGAAAAAGGTTTGCCGTAAACTCTTTGAACTCCAAGGTCAGTCAGAATTCCACCTGTTTTTGAAGTTGCCATGTCCTCGTTTGTAACATAATAACGGCTCATGTCCCAATCTTTCTCTGGAAAAACTGGATGATGCCAGTATGCGTGCGAATCGATTATGTCGAACTCGTCCATGATTCCTTGTGTAGTTGTTCCGCAAATTGTCCCCATCGTCAAAGCTTTTGCAGAAAGTTCGTTCTTTATGTAAGTATTCATCGCGTGCCAGTAGATTTGTTCCGTATCGTACAAAAACTCAAGAACGATTTTTTTGTATTCCGGTGGATTTTTTGAAAGTCGACTGAATTTTGGAAGCTGAACTGTTCCTTTTTTTGCGCCTTCATGAATTAAAATCTCACTTCCGCCTTCAACAAGTGAAATATCCTTGAATGTGAATTTTGTTCCTTCTGCAAAACCCATATTTGAAATATTTAGACGGGCTGTTTTGTCGGTGGTGAAAGTTGAAATTGTATAGGTGAATGTCTGCTCTTTTGTGGTGAGTTGAATATTCTCGCTAAAGTTCAAATCTTTCCATAGATGTCTTGCCATCATCACGCTTACATTCACGGTGGAAGGTCTGCTTGCTTTCGCCTTAAAAGAAAGTGTGTAAATCTTGTCGTTCTGAACCGGCCATTCACCTTGTGTAACTTGAACATGCCAGCTTTGCATGCCGTTTTTTTCTATTTTGATTTCAAACCCATTGTTTTTATTTTCAATTTTTGCTTGTGCGCCTTCGTGTTGTTCAAGGTAAAATTGGGCGTCATTTGAAATTAAAGCTTTTCCTGGTTGTTCAATCCTGTTGAATTGTGATTGCAATGATGAGAGTGTGTAATTTTTCTTTTTGAGCCAATCGTTGTATTTGTCCTCTAGTTCTTGAATAACTGAAGATGGATATTTATCTAAAGTGCCGTTTTCATATGACATCAGAAGTCCGTTCTCGTTGTTGATTTCTATGATTGCGGTTGCCGGATCTTCTGTATAAGCGAATCCGGTGTATGGATTTTTATGCGTAAGAATTGTTTTTGCGTAATCTTTTTGCAAGTTGAGTGCGGCTTCATTCCAAAAACCAAGCGCATGTTTTTCCTTCCAGCCTAAATTAGAAAGCTCTCTTGGAAACCCCTCCGCTGTCTTGTAATCTCTTCCAACAAGCATATTTATGTCGGAATATATTCCAACTTTTTTCAGCTCGTTATAAAAATAATCAAAATCGTCGATTTTTTGCCAATTGTAACTTGGTTTTCCGTTTTCTGAATATAATAAGAAACAGTTTGTCCATGTTGAATCAAAGTGATGCCATCTGATGCAGTTGAATCCTTGTGAAGATAGAACTTTTGCCCAATAAGCAGCCTCTGACTTTGGGGGAATTGACGAGATGTTTGTTCCGAATATTCTGATTCGTTTTCCGCCGCATTCAAGGTGACCGTCTTTAGAAACAGTTATCCTCTGTTTTTCTGTAATCGGTGTGTTCATGGAAGAACAGTCTGCGGCCGTACCTTCGGCAACGATTCGCGGTGAGAAATCAAAGGGTTCTGCTTTTGATAATGTTGACTGATTGTTTGCTTGTGCCATCATAAAAACCTCCACGCAAAAAATTAGCCCCAAAAAAGAAATTGTTTTCCTTAGTCTCATATAAGTTCCTCTTTTAATTTCTCCAAAGACTTTTTGTTCAATAACATTATAGCATAAAAAAAGACTCAGCTCTGATTATTCAGAACCAAGTCTTCTTTATTGTTATTTTCTCTAAGGTTCGTTAGGTTCACTTTTTGAATCCATGGTCACAATAAGTCATAAATCACGTTTTTGCTTTTTTATGACCTAGACATATAGAAAATATGAAATATTCTTTTTAGTAGAATCCAATTCTATATTGAACATATTTTGAGAGAGAGTTATGAAAAAGATAATTATTTTATTTTTGATGCTTAATTCTTTGTTTTGTTTTTCAGAAAGCAAGAAAAATACAAAACAAATGATAGATGAGGATTGTGAATACTTAAAAAAATATATTACAAATACTTATGACAATTATGAATTAGATGTAGAAAAAGGCTATGACATTGACAAAGCTATTAAAGATATAAAAAAGCTATACAAAAAGAATTATGGGTATAAAGGTTCATTTCAGCTTTTATCGAAAGAGACAGAAGAGGCAAAGAATTCACTTTTACCAGAATCTAAAAAGAATAAAAATCTAGAGAATTACCAAAAACATATAATTGGAAGTCCGACCGATAGGTTAAATTATTTACCTCAATATGGTAATGAAAAACTAAGGGGAAATCTTTATATCTTAATTGATAGAGGTACTGTATCTGCAGCGGAATTTGGGATTGCTTTTGCTTATTTAGTTAATAAAAATAAAGTCATGCTTGTTGGTGAAAAAACTCTTGGAGCTGCAACGAGTGATGTTTGTTTAAAATATACACTTCCTAACTCAAAAATTGAAATAAGTTTAGGTGATTACAGTTATTACAACGCAACTTTCTTCAGTCAAAATAAAAGATGGAATGGAGATACAAAAGGATTTTACCCTGACTATTGGTGCACACAAGATACAATTCTTCCTACATTAATTGAACTAACTAAAGATGAAGAATTAGCAGCTGAACTTGTTGGTTTAGAAAAAGGTATGGTGTATTAATGATAAAGGAATTGTAAAAGAATGAAATATTATCAACAATTTGACTCCAGTGATTGCGGTCCAGCTTGTCTTGCAATGATTGAATCTCATTTTGGAAAATCTTTAAATATCGCAAAAGTTAGACTTATTGCAAACACAAGTTTAGATGGAACTAATTTATTGGGTCTAAAAAAAGCTTCAAATTACTATGGACTTAATGCAAAAATTGTAAAAGGTGAACAACAATCAATAAACAAATATTTATTTACCCCATTTATCGCTCACATAAAAAATCAAAATTGTAATCAAAATCACTATGTTGTTATAAAAAAAATTAGTAAAAATAATATTTATATATGGAATCCTGATAGTCAGGTAAAGAAAATCCACATTTCGTATAAAGCTTTTTTTGATTTATGGAGTGGTTATGCTATTTTTTTAGAGCCCGATGTTACATTTAGTAAATCCAAAAATGAAAATTTATTACTAAAATTTTTACCTATTTTACTTCCTCATAAGGAAATTCTATTCTTCTCGTTTTTATCCTCTTTACTACTTTTACTTTTTGGAATAACAATATCCTTCTATTATAAATACCTTTTTGATGAAATTATTTATTCAAAATCAACATTTTCTTTAAATTCTTTATCTTTAGGAATTATATTCGTAACAATCGTTCAATGTATAGTTAATGCAATACGTAGTGTTTTATTATCACATTTTTCATATAAAACTGATTTACAATTAAATTTTTCATATTTATCACATATCTTAAAATTGCCATTATCTTTTTTTGGAGTCAGAAAATCAGGCGAAATACTTTCACGACTTGGGGATTTGGAAAAAATTAAACATACTTTTTCAACAGCAGTTATCAGCGGAGTTATGGATTTTATCATGTTCCTTATTACTGGCCCAATACTTTTCACAATAAATAATAAACTATTCATTATTTCATTTTTTAGTGTACTGATTGTATCTTTTATATCTATATTTTTTGCTAAAATATATCGTAATTATTATGATAAAACAATGAGTCAAAAAGCTGACGTAAACTCATATCTCTATGAATCTCTTAATGGAATGTCAACAATTAAAGCATTAGATGCTGAAGAAATTGTTTATGATGAATATGAAAAAAAGAAAATGACAGAAATAAATACAAGCTGGACTTTAAATAAATATGGAATTACGCAAAATGTCATCTCTGGTTTAATTAATGGAATTAGTAGCACATTAATATATTGGATTGGATTTAGTGTAATCCTTGACGGAAAGATGAGTCTTGGAATATTAATTACATTTACTTCCTTATTGACTTATTTCACAGGACCTTTTTATAGATTAATTAATATACAGAATTCAATTCAAGAATCACTAATTGCTGCTAAAAGAGTAGGAGAAATTCTTGAATTAGAATGTGAAAAACAAAAAAACAAACAATATTTAAAACCTGATAGTATTAAAGGTCATATAGTATTTAAAAATGTTTTTTTTTCATATACTAATCATAATTTTTTATACAATTCGTTAAACCTAGAAATTAAATCAGGAGAAAGTGTAGCATTTGTAGGAGCAAGTGGTTGTGGAAAAACAACATTAGTGAAACTTTTATTGAAATTCTATGAAATCAATAAAGGACTTATTTTATTTGATGAAAATAATATAAATGATATTGATCCATCTTTTTTACGAAGTAAAATTGGATATGTCCCTCAAGAGATATTCTTTTTTAGTGGAACTATCAGAGAAAATATATCATTACATCATCCAGATGCAACTTTTGACGAGATAATTAAAGCTTGTAAAAAAGCAAACATTAATGACTTTATTAATAATCTACCAAATCGCTATGATACAATTCTTGGAGAACATGGATATGGTTTATCTGGAGGAGAAAGACAGAGGTTAGCACTAGCACGCGCTTTTCTTGGAAATCCCTCCTTAATTATTTTAGATGAAGCAACAAGCAATCTTGATGTTGTAAATGAGATGGAAATATTTGAAATTATAAATAAATTACACGAAGAACAAATTACTGTCATTTTAATTACTCATAGACTATCAACTGTAAAAAAATGTGATAAAATTTATGTAATGAAAAATGGTCAAATTATTGAAAATGGTTCTCATGAACAATTAGTACAAAAAGATGGGTTATATAAACAAATGTGGTTGGAGAGTAAATAATTATGTATCTTAAAACTTTTTCTGATATGAAAAAAACATCTGTTTTTTTTATGCTAAAACCTGTTTCAGCAATTTACTTTTTTATAATTACTATTCTTTTCATGATTTTGACTTTATTTATTTGGGCGATATTTGCACCAATGGATGAGATTGTAAAAGCTTCTGTAATAATAAGACCAAATGAAGTTATTTCATCTGTTAAATGTGTAATTAATGGAGAATTAATACAGAAAAATTATATAAACAATGAAATCGTAAAAAAAGGAGATTTATTATTAATTTTAGATACAACATTCTATCAAAAAGAATTAGAAGTTAATGAAAAAGAACTAAATAAAACAAATGATGATATTTATACAAATGAAGAATTATTAAGAACAATTAGAACGAATAAATTAGTAAATTATAACAGCTCAGATACATATATGAATTGTTCATCTTATTTAATAGAAAAAGAAACTTATGAAAAGAAAATTACTGAAAAAGAAAACCAAGTTGAACGTGAAAAAAACAAACCAGACTCATTAATCATTCTGGAATAGTCAATATTAGTACAGTCCTCAAACACCCCAAATTTATTTAAGCAACTGACTTTGCAGTTGTTGCTTTCTGATTATAAACAGAAGGAGGAAGACCGTCTTCTGTTACTGTTGTTACTCGAAGAGTATTATAATA
>JAAZCS010000103.1 GCA_012513125.1 Treponema sp.
CGTTATCACTTTCCCATTTTATTTCACAATCTTTTGCTTTAAAATAGGTTCGTGCCTTTTCGTATTCAATTTCATTCGGAAAAAACATATCATAATCAGTTTTTAAAGGTACACCCATAAAATAGTCACGCAAAGAACCGCCAGCAAGCCAACATATAATATTAGCTTCTTTCATTTCGTTTAGAATTAACTCACCGTATCTTTTAACGGCATTTTCAAATTGAATCATATAGTTCCTTTTTTTCATATACATCGTTTGTTAGGTGGCTTTTAAATATTTCGTTTGTTTCTTGTACAATTCCATTATACAGATCATTTAATGTGATGACGTTTTTCTTAGCAGCCTCAAGAGCAGATTTCGTGTCGCTAATTATTTTCAGAATGTCAGTTTCATAGTAATTAGCAAAGAATTTCCTGCCATCATTCGTCAGTATGTCAAATATAAAGAATGGATTTACATAGTTATTGTAGTTGTTTGATGGGTTTTTCTTGTATTGTATGCTGTCTAGGTACTCAACCCCACGAACATGACCACCCATTATAACTAAACCGATTTCTTCATTTTCGTATCTTGTCCATCCAGTGCAAGATCCTAAATGATCTTTGATTTTTACAACTGGGACTTTCAAAAATGACATAAACAGCTCCATTCTTATAGGATCGCTGTTTTGTGTGATTTGTATTTTATCACTATCCAGTTTGTCGTAAAGCTCTTTTTTGTAGTTCATTGCATTTTCCTTTGTTATGGCTACATCTGTAATATAATTAATTATTCACGGAGTGTCAATGGATTTTTTAGTTTTTGTTGCTTTTGACGAAAAAACAAGAGTTAGGTGTAGCGCTATTCCGCTACACCCAAAGTATTCGTCATAAAATTGCTTGCATAATCCGCCATTTGTTTCATTGAAAACTCTTGTCGGTCTTTATTTTCATAAGCAACCCTATCAATTTCACTGACAAGATTATCTACAACTTCACAAATCGTTTTCAAGTTTTCAAATCTTTTATCATCAACGTGACTTGCTCCATAAGGTTGAATTTCACCAACCAATTTTTTGACTACTTCTGTGATTGTTTCTGAGTTCATTTTGTTTTCTCCTTTCTTATGTCTATATCTGTCTATATCTGTAATATAATTAATTATTCACAGAGTGTCAATGAATTTCTTAATTTGTTTTTGCACTGGCGTTATAAGCAATTTTTGAAATACTCCCAATTATTGCTTATTGCTCTCATCCATTCTTTACATTCAAACCTTAGTCTTTGCCTGTCTTGTTCTGCAATTAATCCAAAGTCGTGTCTATAACTCAAACACACATTATCAATAAACGTATCTGAAGTAAAACGGCTTATAACATCACCTAAACAAGATGGCTGTCTTTCGTTTTCTAATGAAGTTTTTTCTGTATTCATAATTCTGTTTTTCAAATTAAGTTTCGAGGTATAATCGGCCACCTCGTTTAGCTGCGAAACCTTTATAACCAATACTAAGAAGCGTACCATATTTCAAATTTATACTTTGTCTTAGTTTCTCTGACTTTTACCCAAAAAGACTTCCAATGGTTCTCTATTTCAATGTTCACAGCGTTTTTATGGCATTGTAAAGCATATAAAGTATTGGTTAAATCAAACATACCTTTTTCATATTCAAATTTATCTCTACTGATTTGATATTGCTTTATGTATTCAGCAACAACCTTTAATAGAATGTTATAATCTATTAAACTAAAATGTTTTATCTCTATTGACTTATTCATATTAAACCTGCCTTCGCATAGCTGCAAAAAGTTAGTAACAAGCACCACCGAACTGCTAATCCGATAGTGCATTGCTTTTAATTTACTTTTTATCATAGTATTTAAAAACCCTATCTAGTTGTTTTGGGTCTTTCAAAATAGTATAATAACATTCATTGAATCCATCTTCAA
>JAAZCS010000104.1 GCA_012513125.1 Treponema sp.
CCTTTTGCATGATTGGAGCTGGATATTCAGAACGAGGATCTCTATTAGGTTTTTGCAATTCATCAATAATATCAGTTACTGTCGTTTCGCCGATACTATACTCTGAAGAAACTTTTTTTACTAAATCAGTAGTAATCTTCTCTTTTTTCTGAATAAAAGGAAGAAGTTCCCTTGCCGCGTTGTAGTTTTCTGGATGAACCCAAGTATTATCCAATGGATCAGTACTTTCTGCTATTTTCAAGAAACCAGCACACTGTTCAAAAGCTTTTGGTCCTAAACCTGGAACTTTTTTCAAATCCTCACGACTATAAATCTTTCCATTTGCATCTCTGTAGGCAACAATTTTCTTTGCAGTTGAAGCATTTATTCCAGAAACATATTTCAAAAGAGAAAAACTTGCTGTATTTAAATTTACTCCAACATTATTTACAACTGAACCAACAACTTCATCAAGCATTTCACCCAATTTCTTTTGATTAACATCATGTTGATATAAACCAACACCTATCGCCTTTGGATCAATCTTTACAAGTTCAGAAAGAGGATCTTGCAACCTTCTTCCCATAGAAATTGCACCTCTTACAGTCAAATCCAATTCCGGAAACTCTTCACGTGCAATATCACTAGCTGAATATACAGAAGCACCAGATTCATCAACAACAGTAAACATTACATCTTTGTAATTCTCTTGGATTACTTTACTTACAATTGCCTGAACTTCCTGACTTCCAGTACCGTTTCCTACAGCAACAACTTGTATATCATATTTATCTATTGCTTCATTCAAAGCATTATAAGCACCATTTGGATCAGCAACTTGTTTAATCAAGAAATATCCCAAATATTTACCTGTTTCATCAAGTGCAGCACATTTTGTTCCTGTTCTAATACCAGGATCTACACCTAAAACACGGCTACCTTTAATTGGCTGCGACATCAGCAAATTTCTTAAATTTTCACTAAAAATTCCGATTCCATGATTATCTGCTTCATCAGATTCATCACTTCTTATTTCACGTACAACAGCAGGTGATAATAAACGAACAACACCATCTTCAATAGCATCAGTATGATATTTATTATGAATTTCAGTCTTTTTTTGTAATAATTCTACTGCCTGATCAACATCAATATTAATTGTAACTTCAAGTGCATTTTCCCTTTCAGCACGATTTATTGCCAGAATTCTGTGTGGTTTAACCTGAGATAAAGGTTCTTTGTAATCCCAATACATCTGATATGTTGATGTTTTTTGAGCAATTTCTTCAGTTTGTCCTTCAGGAACAATACCTTTTGTTACAATTTCACCAGTTTTGATATACAAATCATGAACAAAAGCTCTGTTATTTGTATCTTGTGAAACTCTTTCAGCAATAATATCTTTTGCACCAGTTAATGCATCTTCAACAGATTTTACAGACAATTCTGGAGTTTCTGTATTTTCTTTTACAAATTCCTTTGCTTTTTCTTCGAGTGATTTTTCATCCAGAACAAGCATTGCATCGGCCAAAGCGTCTAAACCTTTTTCTATAGCAATCATTCCTCGAGTTCGCTTCTTTTTCTTGAATGGTGCCCACAAATCTTCCAATTCAGTCATTGTTGTAGCTGACATTATTGCTTTATAAAGAGATTCAGTTAATTTATTCTGATTAAATACACCTTTCAAGATTTCCAGACGGCGTTCTTCAAGATTCTTATATGATTTAAAAAGATGATCACAATCTCGAACTTGAACTTCATCAAGAGATCCATGTTTTTCTTTTCGGTAGCGGCTAATAAAAGGGATTGTACAACCTTCTTCAACAAGGCTAACAACTGCACTAACTTGTTGCAACTGAATATTCAATTCACCTGCAATTTTTTTCATTATATCAACTTCATTAATCTTTAATGCGTCAATATTTTCCTGTGTAAATTCCATAGGACTTAATTTTACGAAAAATCGCAAAGACTGTAAATATTAAAAGAAATTATTTTTATATTTCTTCATCAATTCCCATTAAATCTTCATTTTCATATTCTTCTGATTTAACTTTCTTAAAAACTTGATCTAAAAGGCTTTTACAATTACTTGACATTAACTGATACACGTTAGGTATCAACAACTGTTTTATTCTTTGATCCAAACCATTAGCACCTCTTTCGTTCACAAATGAGAATACGTAAAGGTCTCCATCTTCAACAGTTCTTTGCATAATCAAAATTGCATCTGACCTAAACAAAAATCCTTTAATATTGAAGTGGAAATCAGATACTTTTTCATACAGTTTTACATTTACTTTACCAACCGGAAAAACAAAAGAGAAATGGCTTAGACTAATATCTTGAAGAACTCCAGAATACGGTGTATTTTCAACATTAAATGAAAAAGTGCAAACGCTTGTACATAACGCACGAATTGTTTTTCGTCGTCCTTGCGCTTGATTTGCAAAAAGAACTTTCTCTATAATTCCAAAATTAACATTTTTCTGATATTCCAATTGAACACACCCGCAAATAAGTCCTAGCTCGCGTAAATATGTATTCTCTAATTTTATTCTATCATCTCTTGTTTGTCTTTTTTCATATAAAACACCAATACAGGCTTGATTATGATATTTTGAGAGAATTTCTTTTATAAATTTTACCCACTCAATTCCTGGTATATTTGAATCTATATTAATAAAAAAAAGTACATCGTGAAAAATATTTATTAGTACTTCTAGTTTCTTTTTTAAACTAATTTTTTTATCGTTATCAATAAAATAACATTCATAGCCTAAGGCAAAATATTCTTCAAGAAAATTTTCGGTAAATAATGATGTATCAGGTGCTATAAAAAAAGTTTTTCTTCCTGCTACAATCTCTTTAATTGATATATTCACAAATTATTTCCTCTAGTGAAAATTATACCATAAAAATTACAAATAAACTTTTTTTAATTAAATAAAATGCTGAATTTTGTGATGTTCAATATTTTTAGTTTTTACTGCTACTATATAACTTCCAAACATTGCTGTAGCTATATCAAAAACAGTGGCAAAAGAACAAATAATCAACGATGCCGGTTGCAAAAGAAGAAAACTGGTTTCAAAACCTTTGCCATAACTAGAACATATTATAGTAAGAAGAACAAAACTTCCACCAGCGGGAATTCCCCCTAATATGAATGAATATCCAAAAGAAATCAAAAGAATCCAGATTATATCAGAAAAAGGAATATTCAAACTTGAATAAGATCTCCAAATCAAAATAAAACTAATAATTACTACTAATGATGTTCCTCCTCTTGCGAATATAGAGAAAAATGGATAAGTAATTCCGCTACATCTTCTTCGAATACCCAAACTTTCTTTTCCATGCCTAATACTCAATGGCAATACCAAATTTGCGTCTCCACTAATAAAACCTAACAACATCGGAGCTAATGAAGCGTACAGAACTCTATACGGATTTGGATCATGACAAACATATCGAATAATTAATGGATATATCACTCCTATTACGATTATGAAATCACACAAAAACATTAGAATCATCGGCGTGTAAATACCTGTTGAAATAATTGTTCTAAATGTAATAAACCAATTGCAAGCCAATGCTACCATGCAAACTGACAATATTTCTGTGAAGAATGACGCTATATTATAAAATAATTTTGACGCAGATTCAAAAAAAGTGAATATTGGACGAAATGCAGTTTGTTCTGATGCACTTTCCCAGCCAATTAACACACCAAATAAAATGGAAACCAACAGGAAAGAGCCTTCTGCAACAGCCTCAAACGCAGAATTAGGGAATAAAGACAAAATCAAACCTTTTATATTTATTCCAGACACTGGAGCAACAGAATCTACTGTTATTGGAATTCTTGGAAGTTTCACTATTAAAACAGAGAATAAACCTATTAATGCAAGAATCACAGAAGAAAGAATTATTACAATAAACGTCCAAGAAAAAGTTTTTAGAGTCATTTTCGATGTTCTTAATTTGTTAATTGAAATTATTGTAGTTGAAAAAACCAAAGGAACTACAATATATTTTCCAAATTTCATCACTAACTCTGATAAGAAAGATAAAACATCCATAACAACCGCATTATTTAACGGTAAAATAAAGGCTGATACAATGCCCAAAACTATTCCAAGTAAATACTTAATCCAAACTTTCATATTTCTTTATTATAACATACTCTGGAATCACATTCCAGAGTATGTTATAATATGAGCATGTATAATGTTTTATTTATAGGCAAAGATTTAAAGGAAAATAATGATGCAATCGTTACTATCCAAAATACAAATAGAAAAATATTTACAACATGTAATGACAGCACAATTGAAAATTCAAAAGTATCTTTTTGTTCTTGGAATAAATCTTCAATTATTTCCGCTCGAACTGTAATTCTAAATTCTGAAATAAAATTGCACACGATAGATGAAATTATTATTTATTTCGATTCTCTTTCTTTTTCTTCAAAATATGAAATAGACAAATCCGAAAATATTTCCGCAGCTGTCGACAATATGATTTTAAGTTATCAACTTTTTATTAATGAATTATTAGCAAGATTAGATCAGAAAAAAGAGAAAACTCAAATTATATTCTTAGCAAGAACACTTCCCTCAAAATCTGAATTAAATTCTATATCCTCAAAAAACATATCAATTAGAGCTACAAGTAATATAATTTCGGCTTCACAAGAGGCTTTTTTGTCATTAGCACAAAACACAGCTTCTCTTGCCACGGAAAGACAATATCTTTCTATTTTATTATCAATATGCAACTATGAGAATGAATTATTTAAAAATGAAAAAGAACTTTTTTCTTGGCTACTTACAACAATGGATCAAGTTCACAATCAGAAAAAACAAAATCCAAAGCAATCTCTATCTTGGATAAAGCCGGTTCTAAAGCCTTTTCTGGATTTTCATTATTTAAATAAATATTGGAGTTTCTTATGTTTGAATTTATCTCATCTCATATTTATTTGGACTATACAATTAGATTATGCATTAGCTTTGTATGTGGATTTTTATTAGGACTTGAACGTAAAACTAATTATCAAAGCATTGGAATTAGAACCATAGTATTAATAAGCATTTCATCTACACTACTCAGTATTTTATCTTCTTATATGTCAACAGCAGGATTTGGAGATGGGGACCCAACTAGAATTGCTGCAGGTGTTGTTACTGGTATCGGTTTCTTAGGAGGAGGAGCAATTCTTCACCAAGGAATGAATATCAAGGGATTAACTTCTGCTGCAATAATTTTCACAGCAGCAGCAATTGGCTTGTGTTGTGGAGCAGGTCTATACATTCCGTCATTTATAACTCTAGCAATTAGCCTTATTTCATTATTTATACTTCAAAAATTTGAACATAGATTCTTTCCTGCCGAAAAAATCAAAAAACTTAGACTAGAGGTAATAAATCAGAATATAAATGAAGAAGATATTAAAAGAAGAATTACTGAACATGGAGTTATTATTAGAGATTTGAACTTCTCATATACTCTTTCAGATAATCTAATTATTTTGGAATATTCAATAAAATGTCCTGATGAAATAAATTTAACTTATTTAACATCAGAACTAGTTCATTTAAAGTATGTTTTAAAGGTTTCTCTTCAAGATTAAATGACTTACACTATTCTTACTTACTTTACTAAGTTTGGATAAACCTCTAACACCGATGAATAAAATTTATTCCATGCCTGATCAAGGGTCTTTTCATTGTCATAATAATATTTCATCGAGCTCATTAGATTTTCTGTAATTCCTTGATCATAAGGAGAAGTATTTGTCTTATCAATAGATTTTGCAGAATTTATAAAAAGAGCAATATGATTTTGTCCACCTAAGAAAGCATTTTGATAATTAGAGTTTGCAACATTATACATTGCTGATTCGTTATTTACAAAATCTCCTGTTTCTTTAGAAATTGCTTCCATTGTGTTTGTATCACAAGTCAAAGTATACATTATATCTTTTACTAAGCTCTTGTTATCTGTTCCAGCTGCACCACAAATCCAAGTTCCTCCCCAAGAAAATACTTGAGGTCCACTACAAAACGCCCAATCTCCAAAAGAACCATTTCCTACAACATGAGGCTCATCTGCATTTTCAAGAGAATTCTCGACCATAGTATAGTCAATAAACCAAGAAGGTCCAAAATAACCAAAAACTTTACCATCTTTTCCCATGCCTTTTCCACTTTCTTCAGACCACAAAGAAGCATGATTATTATAGTTTTTTTCACTGAAATCTTTTGTCATCTCAATCCATTTAATTATTTGAGGATCAATTACAATCGTATTTCCCTTAACCCATTTTGAAGAAATATTTGCTGCAAAAGCACGAAATGAATCATCATATCCAGACAACATAAAATATCCTTTACTTTTTGCCATTTTAGCAACATTAGCAAAGTCATCCCAATTTGACAAATATTTTTGTACTTCTTCCGGATCATCTGTTCCTAGAACTTCTTTTGCATAAGATCGTCTATAAATAAATCCAGAAGGAGTCGCTTGCCAAGAAACACCCTTCAAGCTTTTTTTATTGTCTGTAATTAAATCTTTTGTGTAATTATATTGATAGGCTAAATTTGCATCAGATAGTCCAATTTCTTTTTTAACATCCAACGCATAAGGTGTATCTACATATTTCTTAACATAATCTGATTCTATTAAGAATAAATCAATTCTATCATCATGAGATATCGACAGCTGGCGCATAAGAGCTTCATCCAACCTATTTTGATATTCATTATTTTGATTTGGTGTAATTATAAAATTGACAACTATATCAGATGGCATTTTTGGTTGATAAAATTTTTCAAAAATATCTTTAAATTCTGTATTCCAACAATAAATATTCAACACTTTTCCTTCTTTTGAAGATGAATTAGTTGAACCTTTGCACGATGTAAGACAAACCAAACAAGTTAGAAAAAAAATAGACAAAAAACTCAATACCTTTTTCATAATTACTCCCATTTTCATAATATTGTTACTACAAAGTTGTAGTAACAATATTATTATTCAATTTTTTATTCAACCAGAATTTTTTCACCAGTTTACCTATTTTTTTAGCGTTTTTATTCATACTTTTTTACTTGTTAGTTATCTTTTTTCTTATTATAATAAATACGTGTCCGAATTATACGTTTTGGGAACTCCAATTGGAAATCTGGGAGACATCACATTAAGAGCTTTAGAAACCCTTAAAAATGTCGATTTTATTGCATGTGAAGATACTCGCCATACATTGCAACTGTTAAATCACTTTGAAATAAAAAAACCTTTAATTTCTTGCAGAGCTCAAAATGAAAAGTTTGCAGGTGAAAAAATTGTGAAACTTCTTGATGAAGGTCATTCTGTTGCATATGCAAGCGATGCGGGAACTCCAGGAATTAGTGATCCTGGTGCCGTATTGGTTGATATCGTAAGAGAAAAAAATCACAAGGTTATACCAATTCCAGGTCCATCTGCATTTGCCACTTTAACAAGCGTTGTCGGAAGTGGAGGAAAAACCTTAATATTTGAAGGTTTTTTATCACCAAAAGCTGGAAAAAGAAAAAGCAGAGTTAAAGAACTTTTAGCAACAGGAGATGCCTTCGTTATTTACGAATCTCCGTTCAGAATTACTAAACTTTTAGCTGATATTTCCGATATTGAAAGTGAAAGGAAAGTTGTAGTTGGTAGAGAACTTACAAAACTACACGAAGAAATAATTAGTGGCACTGCTAAAGAAATATTTAATGATTTTTCTAGTAGACAATCAATAAAAGGTGAATTTGCTGTATTTATTTCTGGAATAAAAAGAATTAAGATTTCTGAAGAAATAACCGATAATAATTTAGAGGGGTAGGATATTATGATGATAGACAAAATTGGTGGTGTGAATCCACTAAACAAATTACAAAACCTCCGCAAGAATGAGAATACTAATAGAGTAAGCAATGATTCTGACTCTATTCATGTATCAGACGAAGCTATTGAAAAGGCTGAAGCTTATTATTTACAAAAAATTGCTGACGAAACTCCAGATGTAAGAGCTGATCGTGTTGCAGAAGTAAAAGCTAAAATCAAAGATCCGTCATATTTGAGTGATGCTGTTATTCAATCAACAGCAGAAAAAATTATGACAAGTTTTGGTTTGTAAGGTACTTTACACTTAGTAATGTTTATTTCTCATAAAGACGGAATGTAGAATTTCCGTCTTTTTTTTAAATTATAGGAAAATTAAATGTCTGATTTTATTTTTAAAATTTCACCAAACGTAGTATTAGGTTCTTATTCGATTAATAGACTAGGTCAATACCTTCTTGAATGGGGAACTAGATTTATGATAATCATGGATCCTATTTTAAATGAAGTTAATCTTTCTGATAAGATTACAAAAACTTTAGATGATAGAAAGATTGGCTATTTTATATTTAACGAGATTACTGATGGTTCCAACACAAAAAACATACAAAGAGCACTTTCGCTTGCAAAAGAAGGACATATACAAGGAATAATTGGAATCGGCGGAACAAAAGCTATGAATATATCGAGAACAGTTTCTGCTTTGTACAATGAAGTTCACGATTTATATACATTTGTCGACGGAGCAACGCCTATTACAAATCCACTTCCTTGTATTTGTATTCCTACTACTTATAGAACACCTTATATTTTTACAACAGAGATTCCTGTAATAGATTCAAGAAGTACAGAAATTAAACTTCTAAAAATCCAGAATAGCGTTTGTAAACTATTACTTATTGATACAAATATGATGGTTACTTTAACTGAAAATCAAAAAGCCACTCTTTCTATTGAAATTCTATGTATGGCAATAGAAGCGTATATTTCACAAAAAGCTAATTTCTTCAGTGATATGTTCGTTGAAAAAGGATTGGAATTATTGTCGTTTGCCATGAATGGTGCTACTTCATTAGATATAACGACTCCCGAAGAAGAATTACTATCTCAGGCTGGCTGCTTAATATCTTTAGCTGCATCATGTAGTTCTCTTGGATTATCATCATTATTGGCTTTATCAATTAATTCAAAATATAGACTTAATAAATCTTTAGTTACAGCAATACTTTTACCTTACGCAATGGAAGATGTAGCAAAATATAAAAGTGCAAAACTTGAGAAATTAGCACATACAATGAAAATTATCCCAGACAATGTTGAACACGAAGAAGCAATCACTTCTTTTATTGAATATGTTAGACAATATATGGCAAAGGCAAACCTTCCTACAAGATTAAAAGATTTGCAGCTAACAATAGAACAGTTATCTTTATGTGTAGAAAATATCAGCAAAATAGACATTTTTAGCAAACTGCCAAGAAGTATGTCTACTGATGATTTATTTGATTTCATTAAATTGGCGTACTAACAGTGATTGAACCTAGTAAATTATTTCAACTTGAAAGTGGCCAAAAAAGACGAAAACTTGCATTAACTTATGGAGCCCTAGAAAGAGACATTAACGGAATTGCAGAAAAAGGCACTGAATATTCATTTACAGAAATGCCACGTTCTGAATATATTAAAAAAATTACTCTAATTCTTTTAAAAGATCCTAAATTAACTGATGAAGCAAAAAAAGAACTATCATCTCTTTTAGAACAAACACCAATTAATGAATTAAAAGTTTGTAATTGTGCAAGAAATCATTTGCTTTCAATAATCGGGACATTTCCTGCAGAATGGGATTTAATAATTGCACCTCACAATCAAAATACTCAAATTGATGGAACTATAAAACAAAGAGAATTTTATAAAGGAATAACAGTTTACGCTGAAGACATCCGCTCTCCATTCAACATTGGTTCAATCTTTAGAACAGCTGAAGCTATGGGTGCCGAAAATGTATTGATTTCACCTTTCTGCATTGATCCAACACAACCAAGAGCTATTCGTAGCGGAATGGGCTGTATAGAAACTCTTTCATGGGAAAGAAAACCACTAAGCGAACTTCCTAAAGATATACCAATATTCGCACTAGAAACAGGCGGAGAAAATATAGAAACTTTTAAATTTCCAAAAGAGGGAATCTGTATAATTGGCTCTGAAGAATTAGGCGTAAGCCCTGAAGCTCTTAAGTGTGCTACTTATGGTAGAGTTTCAATTCCTATGAAAGGATTAAAAGCTTCTCTTAATGTTGGTGTTGCATTTGGAATTTTAATGCAAAAATGGGTTGAATATATCAATAAATAAACTAGTTTTTCTTGCACTCTTCAATTATTGATTTGAATTCTGCCTCAGATTTTATGTCAAATATTGATAGCAACTTAGAGTTTATTTGATAAAATGCAACCATTCCTTTATCAAAATAATCCATTATATCGGCAACATAAATAATATTTGAAACAGTTTGATATTTATCTGATATTTTTTCTGGTGTATGGTGATTATTTATAACTTCTTGAACAACTTCAGGAAGATTCCATTTCTTTGCAACAGTATTACCAAAATTGCAATGATAACCATCATTAAAAAACTCATCTAAAATATAATCATCTATTTTATTTTCTTTACACTTATTTCTAAAATCAGCCTTTTCGTCATCCGAAATTGAAGATACTAATATTCTTCCTAAATCATGAAGTAAAGCACAAATATAAATTTCTTCCGCAGTGATTTCATCTTTCTTTTCTAAAATGGAAAATAATTTAAGTGCGTATTTAGCTGTATTAAGTGAATGATTTTTAATATTCGAAATATTTTCATTATCACTAAATATTACTATATCAGGATTATTTTTAGCGAATATCTCTTTTAAAGAATTGCCTTGCAATATTTTTATTGCCTCATCGACAGAAACACAATCCTTTTTCACTTTATTTGCTTCTTTTAATAGGAGACATGTCAAATTCAAATCATTTTTAATTAATTGTATTACTTCTGTATTTGATGAATCATCTTTGGCAATTATTTCATTAATCTTATTTAAATTTTCTTCTGTTACAGGAATTCTATTACAAACATTTGCAAATTCATTAGAAACAAATTCCATTTCTTTACAATGCTGATAACTAACAGGAAGAATAATTCTTGTTATTGTTTCATTATCATTTGTATAAACATTATAATTATCTTTTGTCATTCCAGCTTTTTGCAACATTAAGATAACAATAATTATTCCAAGTCCAGCCCCTTCAGACTGATCTATTACCTTTGTCAGAACTTCTTGTACATTATCATATTTTTTTACACTATTTATTTTATCTTGAATTTTTGCATTTTCGAATGTGGTAAGCCTAGCATTATTCCGAACTTCAACTAAAATATCTTTTTCCGTTTTTTGAAGAAGAACTTTAATATAATATCCTTCTTTTTTTTGTTCTTCTAAATAATATTCAATGTTGCTCAAAGTGTCAGTTTTGAACGTTTCCATGCCTTTATCATATTCATTTTGATTATTTATATCTAATTTCTTTTCATGAAAATAAACTCTTTTTGTATTTGCTTTCTTTGCATTAGTAAGAAGCTCGCCCAAACAAAATTTAATGTATTCCAAAATATAATCAAGATGACTTTCTTTTAAGTAACAAGTTACAACATCATTTATATATCGTTCCATATTTCTTGGCAAAGTATATGTTGTTATTTCAATAGGCAAATTTAATTTAAGTGCAGTTTTTACCTTGTTTTCATCAATTACATTAATCAACTCTTCACTTTTCATAATATAAGTTAGTCTATAATAAAACTTAGAAATTGTAAAACATTTTTCTTTTTTTTATTGACAGTAAAACCTGTAGAAAGTATCCTTTTAAAATGAGTAATTTATTATCACCACAACTTGTCGCGGATTGTATCTCTGAATTAGTTTCAAGAAATTCACTTTGGGCAAATAAAAATGTGTTCATTTATGTTATTGCAAATGAAAAAGCAGGTTGTTTCACAAGAAAGAGCAGACTTGTCAAATATGGGAAATTATTCTCAGACGCACTAAATGAAATTAAAACAACGCCATCAATCACAAATAAAACAGAAACAAAATTATTTTATACATAATATCCTAATCATGCTTATGAACTTGCAAATGCAATTGTAACAGAAATAATAGCTACATATAAAGAAAATGATGAAAATATAATTGTTACAGCAGGCGGAGATGGAACAAGTCTTGAAGTTCAAAACTCTTTATTAAAAACAGCGTTTTCGTCAGCACAAAAAGCTGAAGTAATTAAAAACAAAATTACCATTATTCGATTACCACTTGGCACAGGAAATGACGGAACTGATGGACATACAATCGATGAAACATTCTCTCTTTTAAAAGATAAAATACATTTTTCCAATTCAAGAGCAATTAAAGTGCATTATGAGGGCAAACCAACAAATGAAAATATTGCTGCCTCAAAAAAAGATCCTTCAAAATATTCCGACTCAATGGCTCCTTCTCCTTGGTATTCTTTCAATATTGCAAGTATTGGAATTGATGCTTTTGTCGTCTATATGACAAACAAATTCAAAAAGATTATTCCATATGATTTTTACAAAATGGCAGTTCCATTAAGTGGATTAATTTATGATTTCAACTTCCCCGCAGGGATGGCAAAAATTCAGTTATTTGACGAAAATGATAATCTCACAAAAGAGTTTAATCTTTCTTTTGAATTACTAGCTTTTGGTATTTCTGGACACAGAATGTATGGTGGAGGTCACCACATCTTGCCAACAGAAGACAATGTTTGCATTACACGTAAAGTTAATTTATTAGAATTATTATATTACAATCCAAAATTTATTGATGGTTCGTTTAAAGATACAAAAATCTCAAATCTAAATTCTGCAAATAAAGTAAAAATTTTCTATGACAAACCTATTTTAATTCAAACAGATGGAGAACCAAATTTGTTATGCAAGGAACATTTTCCATTAATTATTGAAAAAACAGCTCCTTACATTAGAATAATTGAATCAGATTCTCTTTCTTATGATAGAGGTTCTGTAATTTCAAAATAATTATTTTTTCCAATATGCTGGCATAAAGAAGATTAGAATTGTATAAATCTCTAGTCTTCCAACCAGCATTGTGAATGAAAACCACCATTTTACAAAAACAGGAATTTCACTATAATTCAACGCTGGTCCTACTTTGCCAAATCCAGGTCCAATATTTCCAATCATTGAAAGAGAGCCTGTCAATGAAGTCCATACATCTAAATTCCCCAAACAACCAATAAAAGTTGATAGTAGCGCTACACCTAAGTATAACATTATAAAACAAGCGACATTAAAAACTACTTTCTTACTGCCAACTGTATTATTCATTCTTATACTAAAAACACCATGTGGATGAAGCATTTTCTTTGTTTCATTATTCACTTGTTTGCCGAGAACGACCCATCTAACTACTTTTATTCCACCCTCTGTTGAACCAGAACATCCACCAATAAAATACAAAAGAAATAAAAGAGATTGAGCACTAAATGGCCATTTTAAGAAATCTGCTGTTGAAAATCCCGTTGTTGTTAGAATTGACACTACTTGAAATGATGAATATCTCAAAGATTGCACAAAACTTCCATAAGTTTTAGTACAACATAAAGTTACCGCCATAATAGTTGCCAGAGTTATAACAATATACGCTTTTAATTCAGAATTATTTTTTACATCAGTATATTTTCTTATAAAAAGATAAAAGAACAAGCTAAAATTTATTCCCGCTAGGAACATAAATATTGTACAAATAATCTCTATTGGAACAGAATTGAACGCACCAACACTTGCATTTCTTGTTGAGAACCCACCAGTTCCAAGAGTTGCAAAAGCATGTGCCAACGCCTCTGTAAAATTCATTCCGGCAAACATTAACAAAATTGTTTGTAAAGCTGTCAAAGAAGCATAAATAATCCATAGAACTTTTGCTGTTGTAGTTATTCTTGCAGTCACTTTTCCTTTTTCAGGTCCTGTAGTTTCTGCCTTAATCAACTGAAATCCACCTACTCCCAACAAAGGTAAAATTGCAACAGTTAAAGTAACAATTCCCATTCCTCCAAGCCAATGCATTTCACAACGCCATATGTTAATTGACCACGGCAAGGCTTCAATATCTGTACAAACAGTTGCTCCTGTAGTCGTAAAACCGCTAACACTTTCAAAAACAGCGTCTGTAAAACTCATAAAAGCGTTACTAAAATATAATGGAATTGCCCCAAGTAAACATGTCATAATCCAAGCTAGTGCCACAACAACATAAGTCTGCTTTATGCTAAGTGTTATTTTCTTTTTTATAAACGGAAGATTTATCATCAAAGCTAAAACTATACAAATAATCATCGGTATCAAAAAAGACATCAATGTTTGCTGTTCGTTATAATATAATGAAAATCCGATTGGAATTATAAATGTTGTACCGATTATTCCCAATAAGATAGAAATAATACGTACTAATGTTAATATCATCAAATTCCTCCAAACTAGTTGCTACCACTAAAATGCGATAAAACTTTTTTGCTTTCACTTGATTGTGAAATTAACACGATATGATCGCCCGAATACAATTGAGTAGTTCCCGTTGCAATTTCAAATTGAGCAGCATCACTAGATTTTTTTAAAAGAACTAAAGATTCTCCTAGATTTGGAATTTCTCTTAATTGTTTTCCTGAAACTTTTGATTTCGGATCAACAACGCATTCTACAATTTCCAAATCTCCATTTGTAACCGTATGAATTTCTTTTACTGACTTTCCACGCAAATGACTCATAATAGAATCTACAACACAATCACGCAATGGAATCGACACATCAATGCCGAGTTTTTGTGCAATCGAACTAAATGCAGAACTTGTAACAAGACTTATTGTTTGTTTTACACCTAAAGACTCCAAATATGCTGCTAAAACCATATTCAATTCATGATTATGAGTAATACAAACAGCCAAATCAAATGAATCTATTCCTTCTTCCCTCAAAAAACTTTCATCCGAAGCATCAGCTCTAAATACTTTTGTATCCGGGAATTTTTCACTGGCACTTTTTGCAAGAGCCTCATCACTATCGATAATAACAATATCTTGTGATTTTTTATTTGATATATCACTTAAAAAGTTTCTGAATGTAATCTTTTTTTGGGGTTTTATAATCTTTTCCGCTACAATTGAGCCAATACGACCAGCTCCAATTAACGCAATTTTTCTTAAAACTTTTTGTTCAGAGCCACATAACTCAAGCATTTTTTGAATATCTTTCTTAGAAATAAGAACACCCAAAATGATTTCAGCAGAAAGAACAGTATTTCCCGACGGTAATGAAGATTTGCCATCTTTTTCTACATATGCAACAAGAAAATGAATATTAGTTAGATTTCTTGAATTGCGTAATGAACAACCATCTATCGAAGATCCTTTTTCTACTTTAATTCTAGCTATTTCTAAATCAGAATTATCAAAAGTTAGGACACTTCCAACAGCACCATTTTCAATAGATTGAACAATTGCATCTGCAGCCTCAATATCTGGATGAATCATATAATCAATTCCGTATAAAGGCCTGTGTTTACCACTGAAATCGCTTGAATGTTTTAATTCAGCAGCGGTGGTATTTACATAATATGCATAATTTCTTACACGAGCTATTTTTAACACATTAGGGTACACAGTATCAACTAATGAGCATGTAATCATGTTTACTTCATCAGAAGAAGTTACACAAACAATCGCATCAGCTTTTGCTATTCCAACTTCCTCTAATGTTTCAAGATTATTGCCATCTGCACATATAACAGTACAATCAAGTTGATTTACTACATGTCTAACGTTTTCTTCTTCGTTATCAATGAGCGAAACTTGATTTTTTTCATTAATCAAGTTTCTTGCAAGTTGAATTCCTGTAAACCCTGCTCCTACAATTACAATTCTCATAAAAAAATTATACAAGAATGTAATTGTTTAAGCAAATATTTTAAGATGTTTATTCTTTACTTAATTTTGACTTTTTATTTCCACCAATGTAAATACCAACATAAACAACAACACAAACAATAGTAGTTGCAATTGCTTCTAGGATGGCATTAAAAGACAATACACCTATCAAAGCAAAATATCCAATGCCATTCATTGCAGCTCTAACATCAGCACCTTTAAAAATATAAATACAACCAATAACTAACAATGTATGTGCAACAGTACCAATAAATCCAGTTATTCCTGCAGATATAACTTTTGGCATTTTTGGAATTAAATTCAATAATTTCCATACAGCCCAAGCAACAACAGCAAATAACATTCTTGGAAGAATAGAACATAATGGATTTACAAAAAGTGGATCCAATACGCCACTAGGACTCATTGCAGCCTGAATTAGAGACAAAATTCCAAAAACAGCTCCTACAAATACTCCATAAGGTAAACCAGATAACAAAATAACTAATATTACAGGAATTTGTAATATTGTTATTGAAGCAGTCGCTCCAATTGGAATAAGTCCTAATTTTGTTATGCCCAAAACAACAACCAATGCACTCATAGCTCCTGTTAGAGCTAGATTTCTGTTTGTTTCTTTTCCCATAGATACCTCACATAGTTACTTTATATAGTATCTTTATTTTTAAATCAAGCTTAAAATGACATTTTTTTACATTTTGTCATTTATTCCAAGTCCAAAAAGAGCAAAATCGCCTTTACAAGGGTCACTTGGCCAAATTTTCATCAATAATTTACTTAATTCTATTGCAGTTCTCTTATTTGCTTTTCCTTTTTCTGATATCAATCCCATTCTTTTTGCTTCATTAATGACATGAACATCAAGAGGAATTAAAAGATTTTTCTTGTCATACCAATCCCAAATTCCAATATCAACAGGAGAATCAGTTCTCACCATCCACCTTAAAAACATATTGATTCTTTTATTTGCAGAATCTTTTCCGTGAGGAACTATTTTACTTTTAAATGAATTTGAAATAATATCCGAGAGTAAGATATTTTCATTTAATTTTTTCTCTTCTAAATATTTTTTTTGAAAGAAAAACCCAAACGTTGCTTCGTTATGTAAAATTCCGTTGATTTCATCAAAAAGAAAAATCAAATCATCATATGAATAAAACCTATAATATTTCTTAGAATTTGATTCATTTTGCCCAGTAACTGAAAGCGTATTAAAATTATTCTTGTATGTTCCTCTTTTTATCCAATTATAAATTCCATCATTCTTATCCGCAATTAATAATATTTGTTTTATTTTTGGAATAAACTGAGAACGACTTCCAAAAGACAATAATGCAGCTATAAAAGAAGCAACCTCTATATCTTTTTCATCCGAATACCATCTAATAAATTGACTTGGATCATCATTAAGAAAATCTTTTTTTTCATATCTATCCGCTAATAATTTAAGTTCAGCGATTAATTCTTCTGTCATATTTCTTCACAAAAAAAAACCGATATATGAGTTATATACCGGTTTTATTGTTTTTAGCTATTAAATAAATCTGTTGTTTTAAGCCATTGAGCAACAGCAGTAGCTTCTTTATCCAAAGCTCTGTCATCTTGAACAAATGCGCTCATTTTACGAACTTCTTCATGTACTTTTTGAGTAAATGGAGCAAATTCAGTTTTGCCAGCCAAATCAACTGCTTGCATTGCTGCTAGTAAATGTGTTGCATACTGAAGGAATACTAATTCAATCTGTTCTGCAAATTTTCTAGCCGAAATTGTTCCCATAGAAACTTTATCTTGATTCAAAGCTTCTGTTGGAGCACTTGTAAGACTTACTGGGAAACAATAAGTTGCAATTTCACCACGGATTGCAGAAATTGTAATCTGAGCTGCCTTAAATCCCAATCTTAAACCAGCACGAGGATCATCATCTGCTGTATAAGGAATCAAATTTTCTGTAAGACCATTGAATTTTCCATCAATAATTACTTCAGCCTGTTTATCGCTTAAATCTGCAATATTTGCAACAGCAGTTCTCATATAATCACAAGCAGCACAAATATGTCCGCCATAAAAGTTTCCTGTGTTATAAAGTCTTTCTGCATCAATATCAACTAATGGATTATCATTTGCCGAATTCAACTCTTCAGTAATCCAATCATGAGCAACTTTTAATGTATCTCGATAAACACCAGTAATCTGAGGTGCACAACGAATTGAATATCTATCTTGAATCTTATTCTGCTGTTTTCTAAAACCTTTTCCATTAAGTGAATCTATCTGACTTTGCAAGAAATCTTCATATTTAAAAACTCGTTTTGAATCTTTAATAATGTTATAAACATAAGCTGCAGATTGACATTGTCCTTTATGATTCTTGATTTCGCTTACTTTTGCAACAAAAGGAGTATCTTTACCACGTGTAATTTCAGATGTTACTGCAGTTAAGAAATCAGAAATATTTGCAAGACGTTCTGCTTTTTTCCATGCCAAAGAAGCAACAGCTGTCATAACAGAAGTTCCATTCATCAATGCAAGCCCTTCTTTTGCTTCTATAGGAAGAGGTTTTATTCCTTCTGCATTAAAAGCTTCCATTGTTGGAACTACTTTACCTTTGTAATATACTTCTCTCTGCCCCATGATTGCAGCAGCAAGATACGAAAGTGGAGTTAAATCTCCAGAAGCACCAACAGAACCTAATTGAGGAATTACAGGAATAATATCTTTATTTAAAAGAGTAACCATCATTTTTGCAAGTTCTGTACGAATTGCAGAATGACCACCTTTTACATTTCCATTCAAACGACACAATACAACTGCACGTCCTGTTTCATGGTCAAATTTTGGTCCTAGTCCTATACCATGATAAGTACAAATAGTTCTCTGTAATTCACCAGCTTTATCAACACTTATCTGATTATCACAAGAATCGCCAAAATCAGTTGTAACTCCATAAGTTGGAACACCAGTTGCTATATAATCTTCCAAGAATTTTCTTGATTTTTCAAGAATTGCCCAAAAGTTTTTGTCAGAAGATAGCTGTATTTCCTCATTTTTATAGGCAACATCACAAACGTCTTCTATTGATAATTTCTCACCGCTTACTGTTTTCATAAATTCCTCTTTTTATAATAACTTATCTTTTTACTTTTAAAATTTTTTCAAATATTTTTGCACTGGTTCAGAAGTTACATCTATTCCTAACTTCTTAAATATTTTTTTATCAACTTCAGAAAGCATTTCTGTTGTATGAACTTGACAACCCATCAATTCTGGCAATTTTTCAATTGCTTTCCTAGCATTTTCATTATCAGTTGATAACGTTGCCAAGGTAACAAGAATTTCATCTGTATGAAGTCGTGGGTTTTTTCCTCGCAAATATGTTACTTTCATTTTTTGAATTGGCTCTATTGCACTAGCAGGAATTATTTTTACTGAATGATCAATTCCAGCAAGATATTTTAGTGCATTTACTAACAAAGCAGCACTAATTCCCATTAAAGATGATTTTTCGGAAGTAATGATTTTTCCATCAGAAAGTTCTATTGCAGCACATGATAATCCTGATTTTGCAGCTCGTTCTTTAGCGGCAACAGTGACTTTTCTATCACTTGTAAGAATCTTTGACTGTCCCATCAACAATTCCAACTTATAAACTTCACTATCACTAGCTTTATTTTCAGCAAGTCTACAAAGAGCATCATAATATCTTCGAATAATTTCTTGTTTACTAGCTTCAGAACAAACTTCATCATCAAAAATACAATAACCAGCCATATTTACACCCATATCAGTTGGTGATTTATACGGATTTTCGTTATATATACCTTCGAAAATGGCATTCAATACAGGGAATATCTCTATATCTCGATTATAGTTTACTGTTGTTTTTCCATAAACTTCCAAATGGAATGGATCTATCATGTTTATATCATTCAAATCTGCAGTTGCAGCTTCATAGGCAAGATTAACAGGATGTTTTAATGGTAAGTTCCAAATCGGAAATGTTTCAAATTTTGCATATCCAGCTTTAATACCACGTTTATTTTCTTGATAAAGCTGACTTAAACATGTTGCCATCTTACCACTTCCAGGGCCTGGAGCAGTTACAACAACCAAAGGTCTAGAAGTTTTTACATAATCATTTCGACCATAACCTTCATCACTATCAATTAATGCTACATTTGAAGGATAACCCTCTATTTTGTAATGAATATATGTTGTTATATTCATTTTTTCGAGTCTTTTTTTAAAATCATCAGCTGTAGGTTGCCCGTTGTAATGAGTAATTACAACACTTCCAACAAAAAGACCTCTTTTCTGGAATTCATCTCGTAATCTAATAACATCCATGTCATAGGAAATTCCCAAATCTCCACGAATCTTATTTTTTTCAATATCAAGGGCACTTATTACAATTATGATTTCAGCATATGCTGACAATTGCATCAGCATTTTTAGCTTACTATCTGGTTCAAATCCTGGCAGAACTCTTGATGCATGATAATCATCAAATAGTTTTCCACCAAATTCCAAATACAACTTATCACCGAACTGAGAAATTCTTTCTTTTATATGTTCGGATTGTAGTTTTATATACTTTTCGTTATCAAATCCAATACGCATGACTTTTTATAGTATCACTTTTTTTGATTACACTCAATAAAGTTCACGAATCTAATCATGCCATTTTTTGAATATTAATGAAGTATTTACTCCACCAAATGCAAAATTATTTGACATTACATACTCAGCATCAATTTTTCTTCCGTCGCCAGTAATATAATCAAGCGGAGCACATTCTGGATCTACATCTACAAGATTTACATTTGGATGAAACCACCCTTCATTCATCATATTAATTGTAAGCCAGCTTTCTACACAACCACAAGCACCTAAAATATGACCTATATAACTTTTTGTAGAACTTATTGGTATTGCTTTATTAAATACTTTATAAACAGCCTGACTTTCAGAAATATCTCCATGAGAAGTTGCTGTTCCATGTGCATTTATATATTTTATATCATCTTTTGAACAACCAGCATCAGCAATAGCCATTTCTAGAGCTTGTGCCTGAGTGTCAGCATTTGGGCTTGTAATATGAGTTCCATCAGCATTTGTAGCAAAACCAGCAACTTCTGCATAAATTTTAGCTCCTCTTTTTACTGCATGTTCCATATCCTCAAGAATTAATGTTCCTGACCCTTCAACAATTACTAAACCATCTCTATTTTTGTCCCAACATTTTGGTGTTAATTCCGGTGTTTTATTCATACAACTTGTGGCACCTAATGTATCAAAAATAGCTGCATCTGGTGCTGATAATTCC
>JAAZCS010000105.1 GCA_012513125.1 Treponema sp.
GAAATATACACAAGTTTATGTTGCGTAAAAATCAACGTACTATTGTCGCTATTTTGAAGATTCCATTATTGTGCTTAGAATTTCAGGGAAGAACCATTCTTGTTTATTGCGGTTATAAAATCCATAAAGGTCTGAATATTGATTGTTTTTGATTTCTGTCAATTGATTATCCCAAAGGCACGCAACCATTCCTTTTTTATGAGTTGCAGTTATGAAGAATTTAAACCAGTCAAGTCTAGCTTCAAGATTGTCTTTGTTAGTAGCTCCATATTCGTCAATTATAAGACCAGTTCCATTTTTTAAGAATTTGCTTTCTAAATGATTGAATACATCCATCAAAGAAGATTTATCTCTATTTGTAAATTCTTTTGAACCAGGTGATTCCATTGCAAAATTATATGGATCATACATATGTACAGAAACTAAAATTCTTCCAGTATTGTTTTTCTTATCTGTTGGAATTTTGTATGAATCAAGAAGTGCTGATTTTGGTGAAGCCTGCATTCCGGGGCATGTAATAAATCTAACAGCATTATTTCCACCTGATTCCCTTATTGTGTCCACAATGAGCTGATTGAATTGATTAATTATGTCAGCAGCGTCTTTGCATAATTGAGAATTCTCATCATTATTCCATTCGTTGTTTGTTCCGCATAATCTAGGTTCATTCAATGTTTCAAAAATCAAGTGTTCATCATATCCATTATTGAATGCAAGAGAAATTTGAGACCAAATATTTGTTAAGAATGCAGCTGATTCATCAAAATTTTCTTTTGTAGGATAAAATCCGCCACCATTGTTCATTTTTTTGTTGTAAGCGTAATTGTCATGATGAATGTTGATGATAACGTACATATCATATTTTATTGCCCAATCAACAATTTGTTTTACCCTTTTCATCCAAGATGGATTGATTGTGTAATTTTTATCAGAAAGATGGTTGTGCCATGAAATTGGAATTCTTATAGTTTTAATTCCACTTTTTGCAAGCCCTGCAATCATATCTTCAGTTGTCATTGGCATGCCCCAGCTAGTTTCTGAATAATTTGTATATCCGGCAGTTGCTTCAAGTGTATTTCCAAGATTCCAACCTGTTCTCATTTCTTGAGCCAATTGTTGGTAAGTAATTATTTTGTATTCAGTTTTTCCTTCATCAACAATGGCATTTGCTTTATTGAATGTTGTTTTTGTTTTAGCAAAAAGAGAACAAGAGATTAATGTTAAAATTAAACCAAATAATAATTTTTTCATAATTTATCCTTTATAAGTGTTTTTATTATTATAGATTCATAATTCATTATTCTCAACTTGAGAATTTTAGAATTTATCATTATATTTTTTTATATGAAAACAAAAGCTGTTCCAATTTTATTTATAATTGTAATTATCTGCATGATATCGATTTTTTTTATTTCGCGGAAATATATGTTGGATACAGACAAGCCTGTAACAAGAGCAAAAATTGTTACACCAAAAACTTCGGGCGTTTCAGAGAATGAAGTTGAAGTTAATGAAAAAGTATTAGAAGGTGAAAAGCTAGATACTTTTGTACCTTTGCTTTCAACAGAAACATTAATAAATACAATTTCTTTTGATTTTGATAATGATTCATATGATGATGAAATTATTGTAGTAAGAAAAGCCGGTTCTGATTATTTATGGATAGTTCCAGGAATTTACAACCCGAATAATAAAACTTATGAACGTCTGGCCGAAATTTCAACCAAAATAGTTAAAACAAGAACTTTTTCATATTCAGGACTAGATTTAATTGGGGATCATCGAAATGAACTGGTTTTCAATGGGACTGATGAACAAGGCAACTACATAATGCAGATTTTCTTGTGTGAAAAGACAAAAGGCGTGAATGAGCTTGAAAAAATTGGAGATTTTGTTTCAAACGGAACTATTTTTATTCAGCAAGTTGAACGTTCTGATTCGTATGAATTGTCATTGTCAACTGGTGAAAGTTTTAGCATTTGGGTTTATAAGTCTGAAGTAAAAGACGGACAGCAAGAAAAAACTTCTGCTAATGAAGGTTCAAACCAAATTCAGCAAGAATATCGATGGAACGCGGCCCAAAAGCAATATGTTTTAAGTCATGAGATTACAGAAACGGCACGGCGCATTGCTGCAAAGGAATTGTCAAGAATTCAAGATGGAACTGTTGATACATTTGCAGCTTTTCTAAATGGATTGTGGTACAAAACTGATAACACGGAATCAAATATAAGGTACATTTTCTTCAATTATAGTGACAAGGAAATAATTTTTCTTTTTTCTGATACTCAAGAAGTATATGAATGGGAAGAAAGCAAAATCAGGCATGATGGAATTTATATTACAACAGTGAATTCATCTATTTCTAATTTGCATAGACGCTTTGATATTTTGCTTACATCAATCGATGAAATAAAAGTAACTGTTCGCGATGATGTTAATATGGATATTAGAGAAAAAACTTTGTGGGATGGACAATATAAAAAGATGAATCAATTGAGTGATTTTTCTGAAAACAAAGCTGAAACTCAATTAAAAAACATTGTTTCTGAAGTAGAAAGAGGACCTGAATGGGTTTCAGCAGATAAATTTACTTCACTTTCATTTAACGATGATGTTTATACAATAAAATCTCAAGATTATGAAGAAAATGGACTTTATTCATTTATGTACATAGGTGATTACAATGTTGTTGAGTTAAAATCAAACAAAGATTCTTCTATATTGAACAATTATTATTCAGTTTCATTTGGAGAAAAAATCATCAATTCAACAGTAAAGAAAAAAACTGTTCAAGTTTCTGTTGTTGATTATGACAAGCTAATTCTTATTCCTGTAAAAATAACTCCAAATGATTGTTACATCC
>JAAZCS010000106.1 GCA_012513125.1 Treponema sp.
ATGGATAATGAAATTGAATGGCAAAAAGAAGTTACACTTGCAATGGATAATGCCCTCATAAACAAAGAATTTTTAGTATACTATCAGCCTAAGTATTTATTCAGCACTAGTGAATGTATAGGAGCAGAAGCACTCATACGATGGAGTCATAAGGATAAAGGACTTTTGTCCCCAGGCACCTTTCTTCCTCTTTTTGAAAAAAATGGTTTTATTCAAAAACTCGATATCTTTGTTTTTGAAAATGTATGTAAGTTTTTACAAAGATGGATATCAGACGGACATGAACCTATTGTCATTTCGTGCAATCTTTCACGGCTCCACCTGCAAAATCCGCGTCTTACAGACATATTAACTGAAATTGCAGATAGGTATGAAGTAAATACAGAATATATTGAAATAGAATTAACTGAAAGTCTCATGCACCACGATATTCAAAATTTAATTGAAACGATGCTTTTACTTAAAAAGGCCGGTTTTCAAATTTCTATAGACGATTTTGTAAGCGGATACTCATCGCTTAATATGCTGAAGGATATTCCTGCAGACGTATTAAAAATTGATAAAGAATTTTTGTCGCATTCAGCAGAAAATCCGAAGGGTGCCATCATATTATCGTCAATTGTTACTATGGCTAAGCAGCTGAATTTAAGGACTATTGCAGAAGGAGTTGAATTAATTGAAGAAGTAACCATGCTCAAAAGAATTGGATGTGAAATGGTTCAAGGTTACTATTATGCTAAACCCATGCCTGCTAAAGATTTTAATCAGCTGCTTTTAGCTAAAAATCCAGAAAATTAAATTGTTTTTTTACATTCTTGGGTATATACTATTTTAAAGAGTTAATTTAAGGAGTTATTTGTGTCTAAAGTCTTATCAATCATACTTGGCGGCGGAAAGGGATCCCGTCTATATCCTCTAACTAAAGAACGATCTAAACCTGCAGTACCCTTTGGAGGAAAACACAGAATTGTGGATATTCCAATTTCCAACTGCATCAATTCCGGTTTTGAACAGATTTATATTCTAACTCAATTTAATTCTGCATCACTTCACATGCACATTTCCAGTGCTTATAACTTTGACCGTTTTTCACGCGGTTTTGTTGAAATTCTTGCAGCTGAACAAACTCTTGAACACTCAGGCTGGTATGAAGGTACCGCTGATGCTGTAAGAAAAAACTTTATGCACTTCAAAACCCAAAATCCTACACACTATATAATTCTCGCAGGTGATCAGCTTTATAAGATGGATTTAAATGCATTTATGGAAGCTCATATTAAATCTAAAGCCCAAATCACTATTGCAACAACTGCAGTAACACGAGATGATGCTACCGGCTTTGGTATTATGAAAATTGACAAAGCAAATAGAATTACGGCTTTTATGGAAAAACCAAAATCAGATCTGGATATTTCAGACTGGAAAATTCCTGACGGTTCAAGAACCGCAGGTGCGACGATTGGAAAAGATTATCTTGCTTCTATGGGTATTTATATTTTCGATGCAGATATTCTTGAAGCATCTTTAAATAATCAGCTTACAGATTTTGGTAAGGAAGTAATTCCTGCTGCAATTAAAAAGTACAAGGTTTCATCCTATATTTACGACGGTTATTGGGAAGATATTGGAACAATTCGCAGTTTTTATGAAGCTACTATGGACCTTACAAGAATTTCACCAAAATTCAATTTCTATGATGAAGATAAACCTATTTTTACGCATATTCGGAATCTTCCGCCCTCAAAGATGAATAGAGCAATTCTAACCCGTGCTACCGCGAGCGAGGGCTGCGTTCTAACGGAGGCAAGCATAACCGATTCTGTCATAGGTATACGCAGTGTTATAGAAAAGGGTTCTGTTCTTGAAGGTGTTCTTTGCATGGGTGCGGATTATTACGAAAACGATGAGCAGAAAGCAGATAACAACTGGAAGGGAATTCCCAACATTGGTATTGGTGAGAATTGTAAGATTCGAAATGCCATTATTGATAAAAATGCCAGAATCGGAGACAACTGCTCTATAGGTATGAGTGCAATTACACCCAAAGATGGTGAATACGATAACTTCTTTGTAGCCGATGGTATTATTGTTATTAAGAAAAATGCAATAATTCCAAGCGGAACAGAGTTTTAATCAGAACTAATACTAAAGCCGGAACCTATGTG
>JAAZCS010000107.1 GCA_012513125.1 Treponema sp.
CCCCTTTTTTCGGTGCATAAACTCATTATTGAGCCTAAATATTCAGATGGCGTTATTACAGAAGCATTAATATATGGTTCTTCAGAATCTTTTATTCTGCCTTGTGGATATTCTGAAGGATTATCAATAAACGTTTCTTCACCACTTGTAAGATGAAGCTTATATTTTACCGAAGGAGCTGTAAAAATAACTGCTTGATTAAAATCACGTTCAAGTCGCTCTTCAACTATTTCAAGATGCAATAATCCCAAAAAACCACATCTAAATCCATTTCCCAAAGCTAAAGAGTTATCTTTCTCATAGACTAAACTAGCATCATTTAATTTTAGTTTTTCCATACTACTCTTTAAATCTTCATAATCATTTGAATCCATTGGATAAATTGACGAATATACAACCGGTTTAACTTCTTTAAATCCTGGTAAAGGTTTTTCAATAGAGTTCACAGATGAAGTAATTGTATCACCAACCTTTACTTCACTAACTGTTTTTACACCAGTAATGATATAGCCTACATCGCCTGCTTCCAAGTAATCAGTTTCTTCATATTCAATTTTAAAAATTCCACATTGCTCAACTTTATACTCCAACCCTGTATTCATCATTTTAATGATATCTCCAGTCTTAATTCGGCCTTCCATCATTCTTACATGAACAACAACACCTCTATATGCATCATAATGACAATCAAATATCAGTGCTGCACTTTTTCCCTCAGGATTTCCTTTAGGACATGGAAACTTTTGTACTATTGCCTCCATCAATTCATCGATACCTGCACCTGTTTTTGCTGAAACTAAAATAGCATCATCAGAATCCAATCCTAATTCTTTCTCTATTTGTAATTTAACAGAATCAATATCAGCCGAGGCCAAATCAATCTTATTTATTACAGGAACAATTGTTAAATCCTGTTCCATGGTCATATACATATTACTAACAGTTTGACTTTCAACACCTTGAGTTGCATCAATCAACAACAAGGCTCCTTCACAAGATGCTATTGCTCTTGATACTTCATATGAAAAATCAACGTGCCCTGGAGTATCAACAAAATTTAACTCATAATCATTTCCATCTTTTGCATGATATGGAATAGTAACAGCCTGACTTTTTATTGTTATTCCTCTTTCTCGTTCAATATCCATATTATCAAGAATTTGATTAACCATTTTTCGATCATCAACAATTTTAGATTTTTGAATTAATCTATCTGCCAACGTTGACTTTCCATGATCTATATGTGCAACAATACAAAAATTCCTTTTATACTTCATTTCTTTCATAATTCTTCCTTTTATAAATAGTATGGACTATCCAAATTCACCGACAAGCCTAAAGAAATATCTATATAGGCATTCTTTCTTGTTCTTGTTGTAAATGTAGCATAAATCACATTTTTTTCTATATCAATTTTAACATTATTTACAGTAATTCGATCATTTTCCGCAAATCCAGACATGTCGGCAACGCTACCATTAATAATCTTATCAATTCTAAATGAGTTTTTATTCAATGTTGAAGAAGGAATTAATTTCATACCAAAGATTGGAATAAATGAATTCTGCAAAAAATCCTTGCCATAAATATCAGCAGCAGGGTTTTCCGGTCTTCGCTCCAAATATACATATATATTTTTTTTACCGTCTTCATTTTCAATTTGAAATGACAATATTGTTCCTGGTTGATATTTCATCATTGAATATTGATAATCTTCTATACTGGTAATTGTATTTCCATCTATACTAGTAATGATATCATTTTCCTTTAATGTAGATACAAATGCAGACCCACCAGGAGTAACATACTTTATCTCAAGTCCAGCGTTTTTATTTCCATATTTCTTTGTATGACCATAAGCAGAAATCCAAGGATGCAAAACTTCACTATCTTTGTACAGAATTAAAAGCTCCTGCTTTAAATATTCAACAGGTATTGCAAAATTAAGCCCTTGATATTGTAACATTCCTGCAAAAACGATTGCTTGAACATTCATATTTTTATCAATTAATGGACCTCCAGAGTTTCCAGAATTAACCGCAGCATCAATTTGAAAAACATCGCCCAGAGGTAGCAATTTTCTATTTACAGAAGATATAACACCAGTAGTTATTGTTCCGTCCAAACCGATAGGAGTTCCAATTGCAGACACACTTTCCCCTATTTTCAAATCTTTACTTGACCCTAAAGACAATATATATTCAGGTTCAATTTCAACCTTTAATAATGCCAAATCCAACAAAGAATCATAACCTATCACTTTTGCTGGTATTTTTACATTTGAATCTGAAATAAGTTTGATGTACAATCTAGAAAAATGCTCATACTTCGGATCTACAAGATTACTGATTACATGATAATTTGTTACAATGTAGCCTCTTTTATCAATAAAGAAACCAGATCCAATAATTATATCTGAATAACCCACTCCATTTTGAACCTTAATTCCATTATCAACCCAAATAGTAACAGTAGCATTTATACATTCCTTAATATTTTTAGGAGTTTTTGACTTATCTATTACACTTCCTGGAATATAGTTATATGCATTTTTTTCAAGTTTATCAAAATCAGAGTTTTTTGATGCTCTATTTATAGTTTGTAATGATTTATAAAAACGTTTTGCATCTAAATAATCACCATTTTTAATTGCTTCATTCAATTTAATTTCCACAATTGTAGAACATTCATCGATTATCGACTTATCATTCAGAACACAAGCACGCCAAAGAGCTTTTACTGGCTCAACCTGCTGTATACTGCGAATATTTTGTATTTCGTTTTGTCTTACATCTTCATTAGTATAATTTAATTTTTCAACAACTATTCTCGATCCGTCAATTGTTTTACAACCAATAAATAACAGAACTACTAATAAAAGAAATATTTTTTGTTTAATCATTTGTTATTTCAACTTCAGTTTCTTCATCAATATAGCTTCCCTCAATCTTTTGAATAAAGAAAATACTACCTATCCTAATTGAAAAATATCTCACCTCATCAGATTCTATTAATTCAACTACACCTTGTTCAATATTTTTGTTTATATTTGAATATACCTTTTGCTCAACAGAATCTGTTTGAACATCCCCTATCCAATAAACATTTTCCAAATACCCCTGATTAATCTTTATTCTATTATCTTTAAAAATCATTTCAAAAGGTTTATCGTTTATACTTATTAATTCAACATTTTTGTTTCCATTTGAATCATAATAAATTGTATGCTTAATTTTAGAATTTCCATCATCTGATTCAAATTGTATATATTGAACTTCAATAAAATCATCATCATTTGAGTTCCAAGATGTTCTAATTCCATTATTTTCAAAATATTCTTCAATAAATTCAGGAATTGTGTTTGAGTTCGAATCTATTTCTATTCTTGTTAAAATCAAATTTGAAGGAAAAATACCGTCTCCAAAAACTTTTGTAATATAAGCTTTTTCACTCTCGGATGGTTCATAGGAAACTAAACTATAACCTTCTTTTCGTTCAAATTTCCCATCCCTATCTTCATCAACAAATCTTGAAAAGGAATTATCAACAATATTTGAAGTATGTGCATATTCAACATCATCTTCGTAAAAACACATCGCAACTGGAATTTCATTTAAGTATTTATATTCAACAAATGAATTCGTATATTCTGTTGTAGGCAACTTCAAAGATGAACATTTCTTGCAAATAAAATCTTTTTCAGGTTCAGCAATATCATTTTTTATAGACATAACAAAAAAATCATAACCAAAATTCTGAATAATTGAATCCTTACTAATTTCAAATGGTGAAAATGCAAAATCTTGATAAAGAAAATTATAAACAATGTTATCTGCGGGATATGAAATATTTTTTACATATGGAAATGAACTATACTCCAATTCAATATCTTTATTCGAGAAAACAATTTTTGTAGGAGCTCCAAAATCACATTCACATTCAATTTCTGAAAAACCATCATTATTCTGATCATATTTTACATAAGATGGTCTTCCCCTTTCATATTTAATTACAAGCTCATTTTGTAGGTCAAGATTTTCATCAATTAAAATCGACCCTGAAAAAGAATTTAAATATTCATATAACAACTTTTTCGGCTCTTCTTCAGTAATCAACATTACAAAGTTATCTAATAAATCCAAAGATATAGATTCTGAGAAAACAGGACTAAATTCTTTCAAAGCTTGATTTTGCGTAATAATATTTGCAGACAATCGAGCTAAAGCATACAAAGGATATTCGTCACTTTTTGCTGATATTGAACGGACAAACCTCTCCCTTTTTTCACCATCAAGAAAGCAACTTGCCAACATTTCTATTTCAGAATTTGGATTTTCATAATCAGGAAATTTTGATACATATGATTCAGCAATATTTTGAACTAAATCTGGTATTTTATAACTGATATTGTTACGTTTTGAATTTGTAATAAACTTTACTTCAAATAGAAAAAACAAAGTTGGAAATCTCTCATCATTTGGATAAATTCGCCTTGCAGAATTTATACGTAATCTAGCCTGATTCAATGAGTTTGGAGATCCTATTCTATAGTAATTTTTAATTCTGATTACTTCACTATCTGCTGAGTAAATAAAGTTTTTGTCATCTAGAATACTTAATGATTCTTGATATCTTCCACTATCTGCCAATAAATCAGCCAAGAGAATTCTGGCTCCGTTCTCGTTATAATTAACCCAATTATTATTATCAAACGCATACTGAATTGTTTCAAGAACATCTTTTTTTGCATAATTCATATTGCTCTGAGCTGTAGCTTTAAAATAATACAAATCAGAAATAGTATTATCATATGAAAGACCTAATTCCGCTTGTTTTATCGCTTCGTTCCAATTTGAATTTAGCATAGACGTTTCTGAAAGATTCAAACAGCGTATAGCATTTTGCCTATTTACAGTTTCTACTTTCAAAGATTGAGCATAAGCAACAAAACTAAAAACAAAAACAATATTCAATAATAAAATTCTATTTATTTTCATATTACCTCAAATTCATTTCACAATCCAATCATTAAAACCATAAACACTACCAAGTATACATTTTATTTCAGGTTTATTTGATACAATTTCTTCAATAATAGGAATCATTTGTCGCTTTTCTTCATCTATGTGCCAATCATAAAAAATATCTAATACTTTTTTATTTGTATCGTTTGACATTTTAATTATATCACCACAGGAAAAATTCCTGACAAAAAAAGGAAAAATTAATTTATTTATTAACTTATCATTTATGCTAATACCATTTTCAGTGTTTACGACAACAATATCACCAAAATAATAACTGTATTTTCCTTCTTTATAAATTATATCAAAAAAACTAAAATCTGTTATCTTTTTATTGCTTATTTGAACTGTTATACTGTTTTTTTCAATCAAAATCTCTGTATTTGAATAGTTTTTTTTGCATATTATATTTTCATTTTCTATAGTATTAATTAAATCTTCAATAAAGTTAAATGGAATTCTGTTATTTTCATCACAATAATTAAACATCTTAATTAAAACTCTAATTTTAATTGCTTTGTGCAAATTGCTAAATTTTTCTTTTCTGATTGATATTGATTTCTCTTTCTTGATTAATTCAACATTATCAACTTGACTTCTAATAAAATCTGAATCTATTTTGTTTTTTTCAATACCTGTTAAAATTGATTTATCAAAAAAAGGAAATTTTTCTTTTATAAAAGGAATTAATTCCATTCTAACATTATTTCTATAATAATTTATATCAAAATTTGTTTTATCAGTTCTCCACTCTTGATTCAATTCTTTTAAATATTCTTCAATTTCTTTTCGTTCAATATTCAGTAATGGACGTATATATGAATCTCTTTTTCTTTGAATTCCACTTAGAGACTCACAATTTCCACCCTGCAAAAATCTCATTAAAACAGTTTCAATTTGATCATTTTTGTTGTGAGCCAAACATAAATAATCCAACTTTTTTTCATTGATAAATTCTTCAAAAAATTGATATCTTAAAAATCTTGCAGTATCTTCAATACCAGTTTTCCTAGTATTTAGTTGTTCATTAAACGTCTTTTTATCTATAGTTTTACAATTGAAATCAATATCATAACCAGATTGAACCAATTTTTCGCAAAGTTTTTTTACAAAAACAACATCTCCAAATGTTTCATTTTCAGGTCTAATATTATGATTTATTGTCATTACATACAATTTTTGATTATTTTTTTTTAGTATTTCTGATAAGGACAATAATAATGATACAGAATCAGCTCCCCCAGATACAGCAACGCCTATTCTATTATGACTTAAATCTTTATCTGCTATACCGCAAACATTAAGCCCAATTTGTACTTTCTGCTCAAATTGTCTTTTAATTTCTTTTGGCATGAAACACCTTTTAAAATTAAAAAAGGCTGCCATTATTTCTAGACAGCCTTCTTTTATAAATATTATTTAAACTAGCGTGCTGGAGAAACACTAACTAGTACTAGATTCTTATCTGTAAGAATTTCAACCTTTTTTCCAAGATCCAAATCTTTTACACTCAAAGATTCACTAATATTGATTTTTGAAATATCTACTACAATAGATTCTGGTAAATCTGCAAGTTTTGCCTTGATTTTAATCTTGTTATTTCTTTCATTCTTAAAACCACCTTTCAAAACACCTACAGGATTTCCAGTAAATTTTACTTTAATTCCATGAACAAGTTTTTCATCTGCATCAGGTGAAAAAAAATCAACATGCAATACTTTATCATCACGAATGTTATATTCAGTATCTTTTATCAATGAATCATATTTTGTTCCATCAACATTCAATTCAACAACAGTTGTTGGAGATATAGTTCTCCAAATTTTATTAAATTAAACTTCGTCAACATCGATCATTGTAGCTTCGCCTTTTGTATTGTATACAACGGCTGGGATACGACCTACTTTGCGAAGATTTTTAGCAGCAGTTTTACCTTTTACTGTACGTATTTTTGCATCAAGTTTTTGCTTACTCATTTTCTTAAAGCTCCTTATATCCTTTTATATAAATATAAAATTAACTGGGACGACAGGATTCGAACCTGTGGAATACCAGCACCAAAAGCTGGGGGCTTACCACTTGCCAACGTCCCAAAGTTTTACTAATTTAATTTGCAAATTATTAATTAATCTGCATCAGCTGAAGTACCTTCTTCGATATGTCCAGCTTTATATTCTGCAAGTATTTTATCCTGCAATTCAAATCTGAAGTCAGGGCTAATTGGATGTGCTACATCCTTATATTCACCGTTAGCAGTTTTTCTACTTGGCATAGCAATGAATAAACCACTTTTTCCTTCAATAATTTTTACATTGTGAACGACGAAACAATTATCAAAAGTAACTGTTACATAAGCACGTAATTTTCCTTCGTCCTCAACCTTTCTAATTCTTAGTTCAGTAATCTGCATAAGCTTTATCCTCCGCTTTTTAAGTACAATCTATATAACTTTAACAACTCTACAATTTAAAGCATCAGCAAGCATCTTACTACAAAAAACCGCTTGTTGTTGCATAGTAAATACTCCATATACAGTTGAACCAGAACCCGATATCTCAACATATTCTGCTGAAGTCTGCTTCAAAGATTCAATTGCACTACCGATTTCAGTAATTTTCTTACTTAAAACAGGCGTAAAAGCATTTGTAAAATTCCAACTCTTAACATTTGAATTATATATAAACTCAAAATCATCAAAAGCTATATTTTCTACTATGTTCTTTTTCTCAAAACTTTCATCCAACAAAGAATATGCTTCCTTTGTAGAACTATTAGCTTTAGGAAAAACTAACAACAAAACTAAATCTTTACGGGGAATAATCTTCTTAATAATCTCACCACGACCAGAAACAAGTGCACATCCTCTTCCTTCTTCACAATTCAAAAAAAAGAAAACATCACTTCCTGTTTTCTCAGCTATATAATTAAGCTGATACTCGGCAAGATTAATCCCGCAAATGTTTTCAAGCACACGAACTAACGCAGCAGCATCAGATGAACCACCACCTAAGCCACCACCAGAAGGTATTCCTTTTATAAGTGTAATTTCTACACCAGGAACATTTACACCAACTGTTTCACAAAATGCCTGATATGCTAGAACTAGCGTATTATTTTCAGGTAATTTATATAAATCACAATTTACAACACAACCTTTTTCTTTTTTTGTAACAACTTTAAGTTCATCATAAAGATTAATTGTCTGAAATATACTTTCTATATTATGAAATCCGTCTCCACGTTTAGGATAAACATTCAAACCGAAGTTAATCTTTGCATACGCTTTTACGTAATTCACATCTAGCATTTATATTATTATACAAATTTTTTATACCTTGTCAAATATATAAACATAGAAATACACAAATTTAAAAATATTTTTTCAGTTTTAAATCTAATTAAAACTAGTTGACATTAACTCCACACTAATTTACATTTTTACTTGTAGCGAGTTTTATCAATAATGTATAAACGAGGTTCCTTATGTCCATGGCGGATTATTTTGATGATTTTTCAATGAATCTTTCATTTGATGATGAATATGATGATTTTGACGAAGAATCGATGGATGATGATTTTGATTCAGACAGCGATGATGAATTAGATAGTTTTGATGACGATGTTGATTATTATGACGATGTTTTCAAAGAAGAAGATGAACCGGACGAACCTTACGACGATATAGAACCTGAAGATGGATACAACACCACTTTTAATAGTGATGATGAAGATATTTTTTCTAAAGATTAAATAAAAAAAAGGACGAAATTAGTTTTTCGTCCTTTTTTTTTAAGTTTCTATTCATTTATTGATAATATTTTCCCTGCATGACAGAGTTTTTCCAAATCATAAAATTCCCTAGCCTGTTCAGTCATAAGATGTACAACAATTGCACCTAAATCAATTAAATTCCAATCATCTCCATCTGGACTTTTTTTATTAGTCAAATGAATTTCCAAATCGTTTTCTTTGATATAATCTTTGATGTCTTTTAACATACCTTCCCATTGAATTGAACTATTGATTGTAACAATTACAAAATAATCAGTCCAACTATTAAGACCGCTTATATCAATAAGTGACACATCCTTACCTTTTCCATCTTCCATTAATTTAGCAATCTCTTTTGCTTTTTGCTCTGTTGTTTTCATATTCTTCCTATGATTTTTTTACTACATATCTTCCGTTGAAATCTTTTCCAAGTATAATTGTAAAATCAACACTTGTATCTGTAGAAATATCATTTTCCTCCATATTTTCATCAGCATTCTGTATATTTGTGCAATGAATAAACTCTCCAACCATTTTTGCAACTTCTTTATTTCCAATATGATCAATAATTACAGTATTTTCATAATCATTTGATTTTGCATTTACTGCACTTAAAACATCATAACTGGCATTCTGGAATAAAATAGATGTGTTTCGAGCAAGTCCTTGAATCGTAGTTCCATTTTGAATTTCAAGAACATAAACACGACTTGTTAATGATCCATCTGTTGAAATTAGCATATTGGTAGTCTGTTTTACAGCTTCTTTTATAAACTCTCCATTATTTAAAGGAAACAACAATTGAGCATCATCAACATTTCTTATAGAACCTGTTATTGTCTGCTTAATTATTGATTCAACATCCATTTCCGATAATATTTGAAACAAAGTTCTTTCTTCTTCTTCATCAACATTTGAATTTACACAATCAGTAAAAACTTTATTATTCTTTTTTTGAAAAATGATAAATTTCTTATCATTCAAACATGTCAAAAAAGCAATCATTACATTCTGAAAACGATCTTGTACATCACTAATATTTTCTTCGGGAATACTATAATGCAAATAAGTATAAATTTTGTCACCATCAAGACCTACAGCACCTGAAGGCAATAGCCATCGACGACCAGACTCATCAACAATATCAATTGGGGATGGAATAAAGACTCTCATGCCACCTAAATAATCAGATAACTTTATAAAATCATCTTGATTAATTACAACCCAAAAAGGAATAGATATTCTTAAAAGATTTTCTACCTCACGCTTATATGTATCAATACCTTTTTCTTTATAAATAGTTTCAATTTTGTCTACTCTTCCTAAACTTTGAAAAATAGAACCTACATAACAAGGAATATTTATTACTGCCGCTTTATGTGAAGAAGGATAATACACGACAACATTCGAAAACAAAACTTCTGAATCGGCATCTTCTATAACAAATAAAGTTCTTACTACTTCATTGTTATTTATTGTTTCAAGAACAGTATTCGATTTTAACAATCTGGCAAAGATTATTACAACACCTACAACAATTATAAGAATCAACGAAATAAAGAATATGCCTTTCTGTTCATCTCTAATTTTTCTCATTTTTTTTCCTTAAATCATCAAGTAATGATTGAGTTTCATTAGAAATAGAATATCCTTTTTTTAACAAATGTGAAACTGTGCTATCAAGAACAAACAATAACATTTCATCCAACTTCATTTTGAATAGATTTTCAATGTACTTATCAGTAATCCAACTTCTTCCTGGTTCAACTTTATCCGCAATATATAAACATTTTGCCAAATCGCACATATCAGGACTTCCAACAACATGAACAGCAACGGCCTCTAGAACATCGTCATCATCAACAGAAAAAGTTTCCTTCAGTGCTACAAAAGCAGCCTTTCCATGAAGTAATATCGGTTTTTCTATTTCGTAAGATGAAATTGAAAACCCAGCTTTTTTTACTATTTGTAACAATTGAGTTTCTTTCATTTCCTTACAAATATCATGACCTATACCTGCAAGATACCCCTTTTTTTCATCCATCCCGAAAAATTTGCACAACCTAGCACATAATTCAGCTACCCTTACAGAATGTTCGTATCTTGTAACTGATAATGTACTCTTTGCAGAATTTTTAACTTTTTCTATGCAATCAATATAGTTCATTTTTAACAATATACTCAAAAACTGAATCAGGAACAAGATATCTAAAACTTCGTCCATCACTGATTCTGTTTCTTATATCAGTTGATGATACAGATATTATTTTTGACGAAAGAATTGTACATTTATAGCCAAATTTTTTTTCATCAAAAGGAACATTAAAATCGCCTTTATAATGATTGATTGGAAGATTCTTACATGTTTTATTATCTACTGAGTCACTATTAACCCTTGGTACTATAATAAAATTCACATTTTCAGAAATCCACTTTGATTCATGCCACTTTTCAAACTCACTGGCAATTTCACCACCCATTATCAATCCGATTTTCTCACTTAGAACTGATTTGTATTTTTCATTTAAAAAAGAAATTGTATCTGATGTATAAGACACTCCACCTCTTTTTAATTCACAATCTTCAACTTCAAAATGAGACGTTCCTTCCTTTTCGCAAAAATTTTTTACTAGATTATACCTTTGATCAGCACTCAACCCACTAGAAATTTTTTTATGTGGAGGATTATTTGTTGGAACAAAAATTACTTTATCATAATTCAGCTCTTTTATAACGGTATCAGCAAGCATTGCATGTCCACAATGAAGAGGATTAAAACTGCCACCAAGAACCGCTATTCTCAATTTTCACTTCCAGGATATTGAATTTCTTCATCATCTGTTGAACTTCTAGAAGTTAAAAAACTTGAAACTTCTGTTGAAGAAGACAAAGAATCATCAGAAGGGATTTCACGAAGCTCTATTTTGTTTACAAGCTTTACAATCTCATCTTTTGCATCTTTCATACCTCTTCCAGTCATTACAGACACAGGAATTACAGAAATTTCTGAATCTATTTCATGGATTTTTTTCACTATTTCAACAGCACGGTCAAAAGAACCTTCTATATCAATCTTGTTGCACAATACAATTCTCTGTTTGTCATTTAATTCCTTAGAATAAGAAGTCAATTCATTACAAAGCGTATCATATGCACTAAGATAATTTTCATCAGAAGTGTCAATCATAAAAATTAAACAAGATGTCCTTGTAATATGTTTTAAAAACTGATCTCCAAGACCAAGCCCTTCTGAAGCACCTTCAATAATTCCTGGAATATCTGCAATAATAATATCTGTTTCATCATCAATGCGAAGAACTCCAAGATTTGGTATTTTTGTAGTAAAGGGATAAGGAGCTATTTTAGGTCTTGCATTTGTAAAAGCAGTCAACAAAGATGATTTTCCTGCATTTGGAAACCCAACTAATCCAACATCCGCAATAATACTTAATTCAATTTTTAGCTTTTTTATTTCACCTTTTGTTCCAGGATGTGCATAACGAGGAGCTTGATTTGTTGATGTTTTAAAGTGAACATTACCCCATCCGCCTTTTCCGCCTTCAAGATAAGTAAATTGTTCAGAATCAGAATCTATTGAAAAATCATAAATAAGTTCATCTGTTTCTGCATCCCTTATTGTTGTTCCTGGTGGAACTGGTATCACTACATCTTCACCATCTTTTCCATAACGGTTCCAACCTTGTCCGTCCCCACCATTTTTTGCCTTAAAACATTGCTTATGGCGAAGTTTTGCCAAAGTACGCAAATTCTTTTTTACACAAAAAATTACGTCTCCACCCCTTCCGCCATCGCCGCCATTAGGACCGCCATGTGGAATATATTTTTCACGTCTAAATGAAACGCGGCCATTTCCACCGTTACCGGAACGAACTTCAATCAAAGCTTCATCTGCAAAATTTATCATTATCCACCCCAAATATCATTTGAACTCGTAGCAAAAAAAAATTGCAACCATGTTCAGTTGATGTATTCATTCTTAAAAAAAAAGCCCGGCACAAAACGTAACCGGGCGTCATCATATAGCAAAATTTAACTTATGCTTCAACTGGTGTAACAGAAATAACTTTATGATTCATTCTTTCACCATAAACTACATTTCCATCTGCTGTAGCAAAAAGACTGTCATCTCCAGCTTTCTGTACATTATCACCTGGGTAAAATTTTGTTCCACGTTGTTTAACAATAATAGAACCTGCTGTTACAAATTCACCACCATATCTTTTAACACCCAAATTTTTTGGATTGGAATCACGACCATTTTTTGCGCCGCTACCGCCTCTAGTTCTTCCCATAATAAGCTCCTATCTAAACTTATAAAAATTATGCAAGAGTAATGTCTTCAACAAGTACTTTTGTATACTGCTGTCTATGACCGATTAAACGATGATAATCTTTCTTTGATTTGTATTTGAATACAAGAACTTTTCTATCTTTGAAAGACTCTTCAACTACAACTTTAACTTTTGCGCCTTTTACATAAGGAGCACCAACACTGATTTTGTCACCGTCACTAACTAAAAGAACTGTATCAATATCAATTTTAGAACCTTTTTCAGCGTCAAGCTTATCTACTGTAAGGACAACACCTTTTTCGGCTTTGTATTGTCTGCCCTTAAACTCAATAGTTGCGTACATATAATACCTCTATTATAAGAATTCATTTTGAACGTCCGAACATAGCGGATTTAGGAAACAATCTCCATCTACTACGGGCTAGTGTATGAAAGATTTCAATTTATAAAACGGGGATTAAATAAATCAACCATCGAAACAATACACATGGAAGCTATAATAACAAAAATAAATACTTTTGACAATAGCAATTCTTATCTAGTTATGAATTCTGTCCTATCAAAAGCACACATTCCGTTATTATTTTTTCTTTTTTCGTCTGTTCCACCAATAAAGATATTAACTTTTACATTTTTAGAAAAATTTGAACAAGGTGTAATTTGAACAAAAGAAGGAATTCCATTTTTCCAACTAAAGTCAATCTTTAGATTTCCTTTAATTCTAAAACCATGGACATTACCATTTTGCCAAGAAGAATAATCTGGTAAAGAAGGAAGAAGTCGCAAATTTATCTCAACAAAATCTGATGATTCATGTATAAAATCTGATTGAACTATCATCCTGCTAATTCCCGCAAGTGTTCCAAAGTTTCCATCAATTTGAAAAGGTGGGTGATTATCCAAAAGATTTGGCAAAGTTGAATGGGAGAATAATTTCTCTATTCCATCAGCAGCAAGATTACCTTGATACAAAGAGGCTCTAAAATTAATTATCCACGACTGACTCCATCCTGTATGACCACCACCATTTTTTAATCTTTTTTCAAGAGTTTTATTTACAGCCACTACCAAGTCTGGAGTTTTTTCTGGAGTAATTGTATGCCCCGGAAACAGTCCATACAAATGCGAAACGTGTCGATGCCCCGGTTCAACTTCTGTCACTTCTTCATTCCATTCCATTAATGAACCATCTTTATTTAGTGATGGCGGTTTAATACGAGAAAGTATTTGTTCAAATTCTTTTATTTCATTTTTGTTATAGCTGTTTCCATATTTGTCTTTTATTGATATCAAAATAGTTGAAGCACTTATACAGCTAGAAAACAAATGTTCCAAAATCATGTTATCCATTTCAGAGCCTTCACAAATTGCTCCTACCTGCCCTATTTTAGAAATATATGTATTTTCTGGAGAAACAGATGGATTTATAACAAGACAAGGTTTCCCGTCACACAAAACTGATTCACTTTCATCAAGAAAATCTACAAAAAAACGACAAGCTTCATGCATTAAAAAGTAATATTTTGACAACATTTCTTTATCGAGAGTATACGTATATTGCTCCCAAATATGAGTCGACAACCAAGCGGCACCTAAAACCCAATAAGTTCCAGGTAACCAACAATCTTGAGGTGCACAATCACCCCAAATATCCAAATTATGATGAATTACATAGCCTCTGCATCCATACATTTTTTCGGCTACGATTTTTCCGTTTTCATATGCCTTAGAAAGCAAATTGAAGACAGTAAGTTCCCCATCAGATAACCCACACATATTTGAAGCCCAATAATTCATCTCTAAATTAATATTTATTGTATATTTACTACCCCAAGGTGGATCCATATAATTATTCCAGATTCCTTGTAAAGTTGAAGGAAGTCTTCCGGGTTTTTCACTTGAAGAAATCAACAGATATTTTGAAAAATTGTAATACAAAGAGACTAAGTCGATATTTTCAAGAGAAGCTTTTTGCAAAAGAAGAGGAGTTTCGATTTGAGTTTCAATTCTCGATTCAAATGACAAACTACTTCTTTCATATATAGATTTATATTCTTTAGAATGAACTTCCAGTAAATCATCAACGAATTCTGACAAGTCTTTTCTTGAATTATGGAAATTCTTAACAAATGAATTCATTTTTTCATAGCAGGATTCTGACCAAATGTTATTTTTAATTAATTCGTTATATTCTGTTGGTGAAATATTTTTATCTGTTTTGAATGATTGAATATCAATAAGAAACAATACTTTTGAACAATCTTTTCCAGTGAGGCAAACACCTTTTGTCAAAGATTCTCCATCTTCTGCAATAACTCCCGCACCAGAACAAAAAGGAACGCCGTGTCCATCTTCTAAAAAGATAAACTCATTTTTGCAAAAAAACAAGCCGTCTTTATCCGCAAAACGGATAGACGGCGAATAAAAAGAAGAGTAATTGATGTGTGAAAAAGATTGAAAAAAAAATCTATGTCAACGCGGATACGTTACTTCCGCCAACGTTTTTCCTCCGAAGAGAAGCATGAC
>JAAZCS010000108.1 GCA_012513125.1 Treponema sp.
GAACAGAATCGCTTTCAACATCATTGTCTCTCTGATAACGTATTACGATATTTCCATCAACTTCAGGAGCTTGAAAATCTGCACGACCAATTGCAAGACCTTCTGTATCTTCTTCACCTTCAGGTGGATTAATTACTTCCTCAACTAAAACATCAACTTCAGAATCAACATATTGTTGCAATCTTTTCATTGTAATATCACTTTGTATCGATTCAAGCTCGCTTGCTCTGTTTTCTGCATTTTTTTTTGACACACGATTTTTCATATTGTATGCGGGAGTATCTTCTTCCCTGCTATACGCAAAACATCCAGACCAATCTGGTTGAATAGATTTTAAAAACTGTTTTGTATTTTCTGCATTTTCATCAGTTTCACCAGGAAATCCAGTAAGAAATGTTGTTCTTATTGTGCAAGAAGAAAGCTCATTCCGCAATATTTCAATAATTGATTTATATGAATGTGCAGAGCCTTTTCTATTCATTTTTTTGATTATTTCATCATCTCCACTTTGAAACGGAATATCAAAATATTTAATAAATCGATTATCTTTTTTCAAAATATCAATTATATCTTTATTAAAATGATCTGGATGAATATATAAAAGTCTGATTGCAAAATTACCATTCAATTTGGATATTTCGCTTAACAATAATGACAAACCTGATGGTGTTTTAGTGCCTAAATTGTTTCCATTACTATCAATTAAAGGAAGAGGAGTTTCACCATTTCCAAAAACGTCATCCCCTTTTCCACTTCCATATGCAGCTAAATCTTGCCCAATTAGATTTATTTCATAAATTCCATTATCAAGTAGCTGCTTTATCTCATCAATTATCTCAACCGCTTTACGACTTCGAAGCTCCCCACGAATCAAAGGAATTGCACAAAAAGAACAATGATTAGAACAGCCTTCAGTAATTTTCACAAAAGCACTACTTGAATAATTAAATAAAACTGGACGCTTTCCAGAACAAATGCCTTCCTGCTTATACACTTCAGAAACTTTTTTACCATTTGAAATTTTATTTACGACTTCTACAATTTTTGACAAATCGCCATTTCCAAAAATGCCGTCTAGTTCAGGCATAGAATCATTTAGCATTTGTGAATAACGTTCAGAAAGACATCCTGTAAGAATTATTTTTTTATTAGGATAAGCTGCTCTTATTGAACAAACAGCATCTATTGATTCCTTTTTTGCAGATTCAATAAAACCACAAGAGTTAACAATTATTATATCTGCTGCAGAAGCTTCACTTTTTTGTTCATATCCAGCCTTTATCAAGTGACCAGCAATAATTTCACCATCAACTTGATTTTTTGCACATCCATGTAAATCAATAAAAAAACTAGTCAAGCTCAATTACCACCAATTTGAATTTTCCATCAGTATCTTTTATCCACTTAATATCTTCAACGAAAACTTGACCTACAACACCAATATCCAAATCAAATATTCTTGAATCAGCAATAATTGATATTTTTACAGTACTATTATTAGATATCCAAAGTCTGATGCTATTATTTGCTGTTGCAGTGAAAACTTCACCACGAGTAAAGTTCGTTTCAACTGATTCATTTCTATCTATTTTGTCTCTAAATTAACAAGAATCTCTAAAACTTGCATTTATTGTAAATGGATATGCTCTGTTATCTTCAATTATTACTTTTTGAGGATATTTTGACTTCACTTCTGATTCTAAAGGAATATCTTCCGCATAAACAAAGTCAGATGATACATAATTATTATTTCTCAATAAGACGCTTATTTCAGCACCTCTTGTTTCATCCGTTGAAGAAATATCTGATACATATAAAATTAAATCAGGAACAGAATCGCCATTTGTATCAATTTCTGATTCTTCTGCCAATTCTGAATAGAATACCCCAGAAGGAATATCGATTGCAAAAGAAGATAAAGTTTCACGGACAGTAAGAATTATTTTTCCACTAGCAGATGGAATAATTAATTGATCGCCTTTGTAGACTCTTTGTACGAATTTTGTATTATCCAATTCATATTTTTTGCCTTCAGCTCGATTTATTTCTATTGCAGCTAATTTTCTTTTATCATTATTTCTATTCAATATCCAAATTGAAATTCCAATTATTGCAGCAAGAATAATTACTATTCCAGAAACTACAGCTATAATTGCCCATGGAGATTTACGTTTAATAATAAGATTTTCTGGAATAGGTGATTCTTGTATTTTTTCATTGTGATACAATTGCATTACGAAAGCAGAATCAAGCTCAAGATATTCTGAATAATTTCTTAAAAAACCGATTAAATATGCTTCACCTGGAAAAACAGAATTATCTTCATCTTCCAATGCAACTAAATATTTTTTATCAATTGAAATTTCTCTTGAAGCTTTATCTAAATCAAGCTCTTTGCTTTCACGTTTCTTTTTTAAGAGTTCACCATAACTTTCCATAAATCACATCACTCCGAAAACAAGAAATTGTTATAATTATTTGCTGACGATGGTGCATCATAAATAAAACGTTGGTCAGAAATATTCAAGTTAAGTTTATAATCAAAAAAATTAAAAACAATTTTTTCATTTTTAGTTGATACAGCTTCAATACGACGAATCAACCTTGTATTAGGATTTATTGAAACTTTGATTGAGCGAAATGCTTCAGATGCGTTTTTTCTATAGAAAATCAGTTTCACGACCATTTCTGATGAATCTGCTTCCAAAGGTTCAGCATTCTGTCCTGTTTCATAAGCGACAGTATAATATCTTGTCATAAGTGTCAAACCTTGAGGAGTTGCCAAAGATGCAGTGTTATTATCTTGCTGCACAATCTGCTGAAGAACAGCATTTGACTCAGGAAGATACACAGTTAATGTATCACCATTAAAAACAATTACTTGCTCTTCAGGATTTGTATAATCAAGACGAATTAAATCAGGAGTTTTGTATGAAATTTTTCCAGCTGATTCTTGTTTATCAATCTTCAAATCAAAATCAACTTCATAATCTTTTATTGTCGCATAATATTCAGAAATCGTTTTAAAATAAGCACTTGCTGTAGTAATTCCCTGAGCAAAAAGAGATGGAGCACAAACTAAAAAGAATAAATTCATTAATTTTTGTATTTTTTTCATAGTCTATAATATAACTTTTTATAAAAAAAATGTACACACTGAAAGATTACAGCATGTACATTTTATATTAGCATTTCACTTATTCAGCTTTATTGTCTTCTGTATTAGAAATTTCAGCTTCAGTTTTATTTTCAATTTCCAAACAATGACCTTCAGCCTTAACAATCTCGTTGAATTCAGCTCCTTCCATTGTTTCTTTTTCTAAAAGCCGATTGGCAACGTAAACAAGCACAGATTTATGTTTATTTAACAATTCCAATACGCCTTCATATCTTTCTTTTAGTGTTTTTGCAATTTCTTCATCAATATATTGCTGAGTTGTCTCAGAATATTCACGAACTAAGTCTGGTTCGCCACTATTATAGCCCTGTCCACTTTTGCCCAATGTCATATTCTGGAAACGATCACTCATACCGTATGAAGTAATCATACTCTTTATTATATCAGTTGCTCGTTGAATATCATTTGCAGCACCAGTAGTTACTTCACCAAAAGTAATTTCTTCCGCAGCTCTTCCACCCAAAAGACCATCAACACTCGCTAACAATTTTGATTTGCTACTAAGATAAGTATCATCTTCTGGTAGATGCATTGTATAACCTAAGGCACCAGTTCCACGTGGAATTATTGTTATTTTATGAACAGGATCACTTTTTGGAGTATAAGCTGCAACCAATGCATGACCTGTTTCATGGAACGCAACAATCTTTCTTTCATCGCTTTTTACCACACGAGTTTTTTTCTGAAGTCCAATAATATTTTTTTCTACTGCTTCATCAAAATCGCACATAGCAACTTTTTTTCTGTTTCCGCGAACAGCAAGTAATGCAGCCTCATTCACAATATTCGCTAAATCTGCACCTGCTAAACCTGAAGTAGCATGAGCTATCGCCTTAAAATCCACATCTTTATCAAGTTTTACATTTTTCGCATGAATCTTTAAAATTGCTTCACGTCCAACCATATCAGGTCTATCAACAACAACTTGCCTATCAAAACGACCTGGACGTAAAAGGGCTGGATCCAAAATATCAGGACGGTTTGTCGCAGCAAGAATTATCAATCCTTTTTCATTATCAAATCCATCCATTTCAACTAAAAGTTGATTCAGTGTTTGCTCGCGTTCATCGTTTCCACCAAGATTATTCACACGGCTTTTTCCGATAGCATCAAGTTCATCTATAAAGATAATACATGGAGCCTTTTCTCTTGCCTGTTTAAATAAATCACGGACTCGGCTTGCACCAACACCTACAAACATTTCAACAAAGTCAGAACCACTAATTCTGAAAAAAGGAACTCCTGCTTCACCAGCAACAGCTCTTGCAAGCAATGTTTTACCAGTTCCCGGAGGTCCTACTAAAAGAACGCCTTTTGGAATTTTTCCACCAATATCAGTATATTTTTTTGGTTCTTTTAAGAAATCAACAACTTCTACTAATTCTTCTTTTGCTTCATCAACACCAGCAACATCTTCAAAACGAGTTTTTACCTTTCCTTCTTCTACGACTTTTGCTTTTGATGAACCAACATTAAAAATGCTGCCCATTCCACCGGAACCGCCGCCACCCATTTTTCTAAAAATAAAAAAGTACATTAAGAAAATAATTCCAAATGGGAATATCAAATTTATCAGTAATTGAAGAAATACATTATTTTGTTTTGTAATAAATTTGTATTGAACACCTTTTTTATCAAGAACATCAATAAAACTCTGCATTAAAACTGCTTTTGTTCTATATTGAACACGAGTTTCTTGAGGCTGAACAGAAAATAATTGCAAACCTTTTCCAGTTTGTTCAGATGTAGAAAGAACAGGTCCATAACCGGTGATTGTATCTTCACCTAATTCTACATAGACAATTTCACCTGATTCAACTTTGTTTCTAAATTCTGAATAATCAATCAATCCATCAGACTTTGAAACCATCAAAAATTCAACAACAGCCACAACAATTAGTGCTAGTACTAAAATTGGCCAAAATGGAAATCTTTTCTTGCCTTTGTTATTTTTTGGAGATTCATCATCCTTTTTACTCTCGGACGGACCTGCAAATTTAAAAAATGAATAGGGATCATTTTCGTTATTATCTATTTTCTGTCCATCTGATTGTTTATCTTCAGATTTATTTTGAGTATCTTGATTATCAACTTTCTTCTCTAATTCATCGTTATTTTCATTATCTGCCATATAAATTTCCTAAATATATCTACAAGTTCGGGATTTGTTAGAAAAGCAATACCTTCTACAATATCGATTCTCTGATTCTATAAGATTCTTTTTAAATATACTAATTATAATCAGAATTGTCGACAAAATAACATTTTTTTTATTTATTTTCTAAAGTAATTTTTTTAATAACCGAAAATCAATGAGAGCTACTCAAAAAAAATTCATTTAAGAGGATTAACATGGGATACAAAAATGCTTATAACGCTTATCAAAAAACAAATGTAAACACTGCAAGTCAGGGAAGATTGATTGTACTTCTATATGAAGGCGCAATAAAACAGTTAAATTTAGCTCTTTCACTTTTAGATGATAATAATTCTCTAAAACCTTCCGATGTAGAAAAATTTGGAGTTTGCATTCAAAAATCACAAGCAATAATTACAGAACTTCAAGTTTCTCTTGATATGGAAAAAGGTGGCGAAATAGCAAAAAATCTTATGTCATTATACATTTACTTTAATCAAGAATTAATGGATATAACTTTTAATCATAATAAAACTAAAATAGAATTTGTTCTAAAAATGCTAAAAGAACTTTGTGAGTCATGGAGGCAGATTTCAAACAGTGAAGCAAATGCCCCAGCAGCCCAAACATCAAACGTTTTAAACATAACAGGTTAGTTTTTTATTTATTATATATTTTGGGAGGTGATTATGGAAATTACAGAACAGGAACTGGAAGAAAGAATTGCAATTATTAGAAAATTTAAACTTTTGCTCGAAAAACAACGTTCAAAATTCAAAGATTATTTAACAGTTTTGGAAAAACAACAAGATTCCATATCAGAAGAAAATACAGAAAATCTATTGATTCACACTGAACTTGAAACTGAAATTGTAAAAAACATTCAGAATTTACAAAAAGTTATTGTTCCAATGTCAAAACTTTACAATTCTTCATCTCTTGATACAAAAGAAGACGATTCTATTAAGAATATAAAAGACGAACTAGACGATTTACAAGATAAAGTATTGAAACAAAACGAAATTAACAGAAATCTTCTTAGAATTCACATTGATCAAATCAGAACAAATATTCAAAACTTTAAAAATCCATACAAAAACGCTTCTAGTGTTTATGCACAAAAACGAGAAGTTGCAACGCTGATTCAAGTTGAAGCATAAACATGAAAAATAATCTTATTCTTATTGCGGCTTGTAGTAAAAATAGAGTTATCGGAAATAAAGGTTCCATTCATTGGGATTTCAAAACCGATCGAAATTTTTATAAATCAATATGCACGAATAAGACTGTTATAATGGGGCGAAATACTTTTGAAGAAATTAATCGCCCTCTTCCGTATTGCAAAATAATTGTGTTGTCAAAAACACTTAAAACAGCTCCTTTCGGCTGTATTTTGTGTAAAACTTTGGACGAAGCAATTTTGTTATGTTCAGAAGACGCAATTATTGCAGGCGGTGAAAATTTATACAAACAAACTATTTCATTTGCAAAAAAAATCTATTTAACAATAATTGATAAACAAATTGAAGGTGACAGATATTTTCCTCTTTTTGATGAAAAAGAATTTACTTCAATTGAAAAAACTTCAATTGAAAATGGAATAACTCTTCATTTTATTGAATACACACGGAAGAACTAAAATTACAGCATAAAATAAAGTCTGCATCTTTTACTTCCAGTTCAATCATTTCAAAATTATCTTCTATTCTGTTACTCAAGCTTGGAACACCTATTTTTCGAAAAACATTACTTTCCCACTTAAAACCTTTGGACACAATGAACCCAGCCGTTCTTGAATCAGAAGTATGAAGTATTGAAATTGGATTCCCCTTTGCAACATTTTTTATTTTCACAGTAGAATTTTTTGGCAAATAATACAGGGATTGCATTTCTGTAAACCAAATATTTGGATGCTGTTTTTCTGAAAACAAGTCAAAATTTGCTATAAGATGATCGACTCTCTGCCCCGAACCACCAATTAAAATAATTATTGGCTCTTCATTCAGCGTTTTTGCATATTTGTATGCTAGTTGAATTGCTATTTCTGTATCAGAATAATCTTTATCAGACGGAAAAATCTCTTTTTTAGAATTAGTAAAAATATCGTTTGAAAGAATTTCCATTGACGAAATGCTATCAAAATCCCCACAAATTTGATCTATTTTGCTTATTTTATCTGGAAAGATTTTATTATATTCAATTGCAGCGTCGCATCCTGAATCAGCCGAGATAATGTAATCAAGAGAAATTGAATTAATAAAAGATTTCAACAATTGAGGTTCAGGATAAAGTCCGCCTGTAAAAATTACAATATTCATTCTTTTCAATCTACATAAGGAGTATCAAAAGTTATTACACAATTCACATTCTTGTCATTTTATTGAATTCTTGATTCAATTTTATTCATAATTTCACTTTCTGATAATTTACAAGAAAATGGTCTTACAACATCAAAAATTAAATTAGTATGAGTTGGACCACTAACCATTCTTATATCATGAGCTTTCAATTCGACATCTATTTCTGGAATAATTTTTAAAACTTTTTCTTTCAATTCAAACAAATATTCGTTCTTTGTATCAATTGGATCCATGTGAATAATTGTATGGCAATTGAATTTTTTAGAAAGTGCAACTTCTGTATTATCTATTACATCATGAAGTTCAAATATATTCATATCACCAGGAACTTCAGCATGTAATGAAATCATTTTCTGCCCAGGACCATAATCGTGGATTACTAAATCATGCAATCCAATAATCGGTTTATGGCAAAGAACTTCTTTTGAAATATCATCTACAAGCTCTTTTGAAGGAGTTTCTCCTAAAAGCGGTTTTATTGTTTCTTGTGCTGCATTTAAACCAGTATATAAAATGAACAAAGCAACAATAATTCCAGCAAATCCATCAACTGGCAAAGTTGTAAATCTTGATACTATAAAAGAAACAATTACAACACTAGTCGCAATAATATCTGAAAAACTATCAAAAGCCGTTGCATCAAGCGATACAGATTTTATCTTTTTTGAAATATTGTGATTGTATATATACATGTAAAATTTTACTAAACAAGCAATTATCATTACAACAAAAGATGAAACAGACAGATTTACAGGTTCTGGATGAATAATATTTTCTATCGATGTTTTAAATAATTCAACACCCATAGTTAAAATTAAAAATGAAATAATCAATCCAGAAATATATTCTATTCGTCCATGACCAAAAGGATGATTTTTATCAGCTTTTTTCGCAGACAATTTAAACCCAATTATTGTTACAATAGAAGAAGCTGCATCTGAAAGGTTATTAAAGGCATCAGCCTGCATAGCAACAGAAGCAGTAACAATACTTAATATAAATTTTCCAGTAAAAAGACAAATATTTAGAAATATTCCAAATATTCCACACAAAGTCCCATATTTATTCCTTACATCCGGATTTTCATAGTTTTTGTAATCCTTAATAAAAAACCTAGCTAGCAATTCAATCATTTTAATCAATCCTTAAAACTATTATTTATTTATCTGATTATTTAAATCTTCAATCATTTTTGTAATATCTTTGTCAGTTTTCCCATTTTTTCCTCTCCAATCTCTAAAAGGATCATTTAAGAACATCTCTTTTAAACATTTTTTTGAAAAAGCGACATTTGTTGAATCAGAATTATCGTTTGTGTCAGAAAAAACATAGCTATCTTTAATATATGGTTTGATAAGTTCAGCCATTTCTTTGTTTTTAAGCATATCGCCAGGTGTTGTCCACCTTGTAATATTAAATGCTTTTTTCGATGTGCTTTTTACCTCAACTTTTGTGGATAAACGCAAATCTTCAGAAGAAGCTCCAATTATCAATTCATATAATCCTGAAGCACAATACCAATCGTTAATTTCAGTATTAAAATAAGCAAATGATCTTTTATTCAAGACAAAAATAATTGTTTTTTCTTCACCAGGATTTAACGAAACTTTATCAAAGCCTTTAAGTTCCTTTTCTGGGCGAACTTCTGTTTGAGTTAAATCTTTTACATACAGCTGAACAATTTCTTTTCCAAAAACTTTTCCTGTATTTTTAATCGTTACATTTACTTTTACTTCTTCATTATCAAAAAATGATTCTTTATCTACTGAAATATTTTTATATTCAAATGATGTATAACTCAATCCATGGCCAAATGGAAATAGAACATTCATTTTTCTAGCATCATACCAGCGATATCCTACAAAAACGCCTTCTGAATAAGTTGTTGTTCTGCCGTTTCCGTGATATCCAATAAATGAAGGAGTATCTTCTAGTCTCAACGGAAAAGTTTCTGGCAATTTTCCACAAGGATTCGCCTTTCCAAAAAGTAAATCAATTTGAGCAATGCCGACAGCTTCTCCACCAAGATACGATTCCAAAACAGAATCAACTTTATCAATCCAAGGCATTACTACTGGTGCTCCGTTATGAAGAACTACAACTACATTTTTACATACTTTAGATATTTCTTCTATCAATTCATTCTGAACAGCAGGCATATCAAGATTATCTCTATCAAAACCTTCAGACTCATATGAATCAGGTAGCCCCGCAAATATAACAACTTTCTTTGACATTGAAGCCTTTTTTATTGCATTTGCTTTTAATTCATCTGTTGTAGTGCAACCATCAACATTAAAACCTTGTTCATAAACAACATTTAATTTTCGTGATTTTGCCTCATCCAACGCACTTGTTACTTTATAACTTTTTATATTTGAACTGCCACCGCCTTCAAAACGAGGACTTTCTGCAAAATATCCAACAAAAAGAATTTCATCTTCATTGTTTAAGGGGAGCAAATTATTATTATTTTTTAACAAAACAGAAGATTCACATGCTATTTTTGCAGCAATTGCATGATCTTTTTCTCTGTCATATTCATATTCTTCAGCTTTCTTGTGAGATAAAACAAAATCAAGTATATCGCCAACCACTTCATCAAGCTGTTTTTCATCCAAAGAACCATCTTTTACAGCCTTTACTATATATCCATCTGTTTCACCACCAGAATAAGGCATTTCAAGATTCAAACCAGCCTGAACACCTAAAACTCTGTCATTTACCGCACCCCAATCAGACATTACAAAGCCTTTAAAACCCCATTCTTTTCTGAGAACATCTGTTAAAAGCCATTTATTTTCTGACGACAAAACGCCATTAATTGCATTGTAAGAACACATAATTGTTGCCGGATTTGCATTTTTCACAACATTTTCAAATGCAGGAAGATAGATTTCCCGAAGAACACGTTCTTCAATTATTTCTGATATTGAAAAACGACGGTATTCTTGATTGTTAGCTGCAAAATGTTTTACAGAAACGCCAACATTTTTTGATTGAACACCTTTTGTATATGAAGTTGCAAGTTCACCTGCCAAATAAGGATCTTCTGAGAAGTATTCAAAATTTCGACCACACAAAGGAGATCTTTTGATATTAATTGCAGGTCCTAAAAGAATATCAACACCCAAAGATTTTGCTTCTTCACCCAAGGTTTTACCTTCTTCTTCAAGTAAATCTTTATCAAAAGAAGCTGCTACTGCACACCCGCAAGGAAAACTAACTGAAGTAACGCAATCATTCTCATTTGCTCCCGTTTTTTTCATAGTTCGCATGCCACTAGGACCATCGCTAACCATAACAGAAGAAATAACCAATCTTTCAACTGGTTTTGTATTCCACCAATCTTTTCCAGAACATAATGATGCTTTTTCTTCCAATGTCATTTGATTTACTAGTTTTTGAATGTTTTCTTTCATAGTTTTTTCCTTTTATTTTCTACTTTCAATTATATTTTCTATTTCATCAGGAAGCAATTCAAAAAAATCGAATCCTGTTATTTGTTCAATTTCATCCACTGTTACTAAATAATTTTTCCAAGACAAATCATTTTGACAGCCCTGTTCATTTGGAATTTTTACAGCAATTATCTTTGTATCCACATCGACTCTTGAAATATCATCTTCACCTTTTGGTAATATCAAAATTATCTTCCAAGTATATTGGGGAATATTTATTCTTATCTCTTTTCCATCTGAAAGCAATACAGGAATATACTCAAACTGACCTTTTGTTCCAATTCCACCACATCCAGACGGACCTGCAAAAATGTACAATTCATTATTTTGATTGGCTAAATCTCTTTCGTATTCTTCAAGATCTTTCCAAACTATCCTATTGCAATCAGGGCTTTGTGGAACCATATTTGTCATTAAAAAAGTCATTTCATTATCTTCTTCAGTTTTCGTTCTATCTGCAGAAGGACAAAGATGACCTCGATCAAATCCATATTTTACAAACTGATAATCAGCTTTTTTTATTCTATACCAACTTTTTGGAATCTCACTATCCGCCCTAAAATTATTTGCTCTGCCAGAATCCCCCAAATCATCTACATCAAGATGCCAAGCAACCCAATTTGCACAAAATGATTGATTGTTATATGAAAGAGAATATTGTTTTTTCTCCATTAGAAAATTTATTTCAGAATCTTCAGAAGGGGCCGCATCAGATGGATTTCCAAAATAAAGCGGGCAATTTTCAGAAAGATTTCCATATTCATTTGTACTTTCATTATTTAAAACA
>JAAZCS010000109.1 GCA_012513125.1 Treponema sp.
AAAAAGACTCATAATCGTTTTGATTGTTCCACAATTCTTCTTGATTCTCGTTTATAAGATATACTATTTTCATTAACATTACCCTTTATAGAAAGTTATTAAATTCTCTTCTTTCCGCCCCGCGCAGCGTGAACATAACATGCATTTAAACCGCAAACGGCTTGACCGTTTGTCGGTTTTGAAATGCATGTTATACGTTCACACTGCAAATAATACAGGAGATATTTTCTACAATATCAGCAAGAAGTTTTGGTACATTTTCTTTTTTGGAATCGTCAAAAATACTGCTGAATAAACTGTCAATATTCTCTTCAAAATTTACTGGAAGTTTTTTTGCCCCTTTTTTTGCAAATAAGACCTCTCTTTTTTCTCCAGGATGTGTCATTTCATTAAGGGCAAAAATAACATCAAAGTAAGATTCCATAAAAGCTGCTATTCTATGATTCACGGCAACCTTATCTCCCCGCTTCAAAGCTTTATTAATCTGACCTTCGTATGATGGTAAAAATCCATGGAGGAGTTTCATATTTCTATCAATAATGTTCTTTTTCAGTTGAGCGGGATATGGAATATTATACTTTTCTTTTAATTGTGTAAGTTCACCAGTTTTATCAAGCAGGATTTTGCAGTTTAAAAGATTATGCCACATACAAGTTGTATAACCATTATGACTGTTTGCATGAACAACTACATCTTCAATACCTTGCTCAAAAGTTTTAATATCACGATATAAAATATCAATATCAATTCCATTTTTAAGTGTACAATCATCTTCCAGTTCCCAGTATGAATTCCCGATTTCCATATAAGAACAATACTTTTGCAGAATTGATTTTCTTATAGCTTCTGAAGGTACTGAACTTACATATATATATAAATCATAATCTGAGTTCTGATCAAAAGATTCTCCAGCTCTTGAACCACCTAAAGCTATGCCTTCTATTTCCTTTAATGCGCTAAGTTCTTTACATAAACTCTCAAAATACATTTTTTCTTTCTCATGAGATACTGAATCAAGTTCAGTATGACACTATCCTCCCTATTTTACTCTTAAGTTTGTCATCTTCCAGCCCAGTGGGCTGTGCGTATAACAATGAGTTAAACCGCACAGGCCTTTAGCCTGTGTCGGCTTTGAACTTCTTGTTAGGTTTTGTCTATACTAATTTCTCATAGTCTCTTTTTGCATAAAAAACATGCATTATCGTGACTACTTTCTTATTCTCGTCATCTTCTACCAAATATAGTGCAACATAGTTTTTCTTGAATAAAAAACGTCTATACCCCTTTTTTCTCAAACTTTCAATCGGACATTCTGGAAATGTATAAGGATTTATCATATAAATAACTTTTCTGCTCATAAAAATCATCTAACAGACTTGATGCAGCAGTTTTGTTACATAATGTTTCCGAAATATAACCCACAATTTCTGAAAGTTCTGCTTTTGCAGAATCAGCGATTTGGACTTTATAAGCCATATTGCTTCCTTATGTCTGAGATTGCATCGTCTACATCAGAAACCCTTCCAGCTTTTAAATCTGCTTCTGCAACGGCAAGTTTATCATACAAGTTATTCAGAAAAGTAGATTTTTCAAATGTTTCCATGCTCATAATTACCATGTCGCCGTATCCATTTTTTGTAATGAATATAGGTTCACGGGTTTCATGGCATAAATTTGAGATAGCGGTAGTATTTTTCAAATCTCGAATAGGTCTTATTTGTGGCATTTAATCACCTCTTTATGGGATTATAATACCATAAAGA
>JAAZCS010000110.1 GCA_012513125.1 Treponema sp.
AAACAGAATAATATTTATTCTTGTGCTGTACTTTATGGATACGGTTCCTATCAAGAATTATCAAAAGAAAATCCAGATTTTTTGGTTTCCTCTGTTGAAGAAATCAAAAACATAACTAAATAAAATAATATAGCCAAGGGGGTTTTTACATGGCTGTCGTTAAATTGGAAAATATCCGAAAGGTTTATCCTTTAGGAAAACAAAAAGTTGAAGCTGTAAAAGATGTTTCTTTCGAAATAAATAAAGGTGAGTTTTCTGCAATTTCAGGACCATCAGGATCTGGAAAATCAACAATTCTTAATATGATTGGTCTTATAGATTTACCAACATCAGGTTCAATCAATATTGGTGGAACTGATGTATACAAAGGTATTAATCTTGCAGACACTGAAATTTCTTCTGGTAGATTAAATAATTATTCAGAAAAAAAAGATAAAAAAGTAAAAACAAGCATTCCAAACAAACTTGATAAACGTATTACAGGTTTACGCCGTTCACATTTGGGTTTTATTTTCCAAACATTCAATCTTATTCCAGTTTTAAATGTTTATGAAAATATAGAATTTCCTCTTTTGTTAGGAAAAAAAGGTGGAACTTCTGAATGCCCTGTTGATTCTTTTTCAAGAAAAGAAAGAGAAGAATGGATTCAGTTTTTAATGGAAAAAGTAGGTCTTACTGATTGGAAATTACACAAACCTTCTGAATTAAGTGGCGGTCAAAGACAGCGTGTTGCTATCGCACGTGCATTGGTTACAAAAGCACCTGTTATTCTTGCAGATGAACCTACAGCAAACCTTGATTCAATTAATAGTTCACAAATTTTATCATTAATGAAAGATCTTAATAAAGATAAAGATTTGCAAACAACATTCATTTTCTCAACTCATGATGCTCGTATCGTACAAATGTGTGATCACGTTATTCATATTTTTGACGGAAAAATAAAAAGCGATGAACACAAAATTGGTTCAGAAATTTATGAAACAGCGGAGGTTCGTTAATGTTAGTTATTTTTCGTATGGCATTACGAAACCTACTTCAACATAAATCAAAGACAATTATAATTGGTTTATTTATAGCAATTGGAGTTACTGTAATTGAATTAGGAAACGGTTTTTTGGAAGCAACAAACCGAGGTATGGAGAGAGATTTTAGAGCTCACTATACTGGTGATGTTGTTATTTCTGCACCAGCACCAAAAAATTCTAAAATGGATTTATTTGGCGTTTCAAGTATGTCATTAACAGAAGTTCTTCAAATTCCTGCAATTGAAGATATTGATTCTGTTGAAGAGGTTTTATCAAAAACAGAAGGCATTTCAAAACAAACTAAAATTATTTCTTCTAAAGCTCTTTTTATGAATGGTGATTTTGCTGATTTTCAAATGGAAGACCAAAATTATATGGATATTCCTGTTTTCTTCATGTTTGCAGGTGAATCTCCTTCTTTCTATGATACTTTCCCTGTTGTAAATCTTGTTGAAGGAAAACTTCCAACCCCTGGAACAAATGAGGTTTTAGTTGATGTTCGTCTAAAGAAAAAATTTGAGACATTCTTTAAAGTTCCACTTGAACTAAATAAATCCTACATTGTTGCAGGACAATCAATGAACAACACTATTCGAGATGCAGTTATTTCTGGATTTTATGAACAACCGGATAAAGATTCATCAATGTATTCTTTGATTTATTGTGATCCTTCTTTTGCAAGAGCATTTGCAGAATTGACTTACGCAAATTCATTCACGCAAGAATTACCAAATGAAATCGATACAGAACTTTCTGATTTCTCAGAAGACGATTTATTTGGTGATAGTTTTAATACTGACGATTTTGGTATTATTTCTTCTGGAACTAACAATTATGACAATATTTTAGGTGATACAACTCTTCGTGATGAATTAAATAAAACAGATGATGGAGCTTGGCATTTTATTATATTAAAACTTGATAATCCAAGAAAAGCTGAATCATTTATTTCTTCATTAAATAACACTTTTAAAGAAAATAATATTTCAGCAACTGCAATGAACTGGAAAGCTGCATCATCAACATTCTCTTCAACAGTTGAAGGAATAGGAATAATTTTTACAGTTTTAGTAATCATACTCGCAATCGTTGTTTTCATTATTATTATGAACACAATGACTATTTCTGTTATTGAAAGAACTGGTGAAATTGGAACAATGAGAGCTTTAGGAGCTGAAAAGAACTTTGTTAGGCAATTATTCACAATCGAATCAATTACAATTACAGTTTTGTCATCAATTGCTGGAACAGTACTTGCATTAATCATTATGTTGATAATTAATTGTTGCCATATTTCTTTATCAAATGACATTGCAAAAATGCTACTTGGCGGTGGAGCAATTTCATTAATACCAACTTTCTCTAGTATTTTTGGAACAATAATAATTATTACAATTGGTTGTATTCTTGCAAATATCTATCCAGTTTCTACAGCATTAAAAATTACTCCATTGAAAGCTCTTTCAAATGGTGACAACTAAGGAGTAGATACATGAAAAATATTATATATTTAGCATTTAGAAATTTAACAAGACAAAAAAGAAGAAATGCAATGTTGGCAATTGCTATAGCATTTGGATTCTTTATTGTTACTGCAATTGACGCTTTGGCTAGTGGTGCAGTTGATTGTCTAGAAGATCAAATAATGCAATTAAATGGTGGTAATGTTTTTGTTGAAGGCGTTGAACACGAAATTGAAAGCGATGGAACAATAAACAAAAAAATGTTTAGCGTAATCAGAAATCCAGACTTCATTGAAAACATTTTCAAAAAAATCAACTGTGATTATGAATTCTATTCACAAAGAACAGCAACAGAAGGCTCGATTATTTTCAACAACAAGAAAATAGCTGCAAATGTTTATGGATGTGATTTTTCTAAAGAAGATCATTTGCTTTCATCTTTTGTAATTTCAGAGGGAAGTCTAGATAATCTTTCAAATAAAAATCCAATGATTATTACAGAAAAAAATGCGGAATCATTAAATGTTAAAATTGGAGATACTGTTATTTATTCGACAACTACTGTTACCGGTCAAAAAAATGTTGATGAATTCACTGTTTCAATTATCATAAAAGAATCTTCACTTATGGGATCCCTAATGATTTATGCATCAAAAGATACAATCAATGATTTAGTTGAAATGCCAAAAGATGGTTTTAACTTGTTTTCAATTAATTTAAAAGATAAGTCAAAACAGAATATTGTTGCGGCTCAAATTGAACAAAAAATCAGAGAATCCGGTGAAACTGTAACAAGCAGAACTGAAGCTTATCAAAAAAGTTCTTCAAATCCGGCTGGACAATTACGAAAACAGATTAATAATCTTTTAGTTCCAGGAACAATCTATATTTCATTCTCACTAAATGATGCTGTACCTCAAATGCAACAGGTTGTAACAATTGTCCATACTATAACTACATGTATTCTATTAGTAATATTATTGATTGTTATGGTCGGCATTTCAAACACTTACAGAATGATTCTTTATGAAAGAATTAGAGAAATTGGTACTATGCGTGCAGTTGGAATGACGGGAAAAGATTCTGGAAAAATGTTCACTGTGGAAGCTTTAATTCTTTCATTAATTGGTGCTTGTGCTGGATTAATTCTTGCTATTATTGTTGTATTAATTGTTTCTGCAATTCCAATTGAAAACGAAATGGTTTCTTTCTTCTTAAGAAAACAGCATTTAACATATATTTTCTCAATAGGTTCAATTCTTGTAAAATATATTATAATGATTTTGTTAACAATTCTTGCAGTAAGAGGAACAGCAAAATCAGCTGCCCGCCTTAGCCCTGCCGAAGCTTTACGCTCAACAAAATAAAGAGGTTCAAATTGAAAAAAATATCACTATTTTTATTATTAAGTTTATTATCCCTATCAATTTTTGCTCAGATTTCAACAGAAAAAGTTGAAGAAGGATTTAAAATTCTTGAAGAAGTAGATAATCAAATGGCCTACAAAGGTGATTATTCTTGTACTGCTTCAATAATTATTCAGAAACCAGGCAAACCAAATGAAAATCTTCAATACAAAATGTATGAAAGAATTGGTAAAGAGATTTTTACTATGGTGCAAATTTTCCCGGATGCAGATAAAGGAAAAGGCTATTTGAAAGATGGAGACAACATTTGGGCATATGACCCAATCGGACGAAAATTCTCACATTCATCATTGAAAGATGCTTTAGGTGATTCTGATATCAATGTCGATGATATGTCAAATGATGATAAACGTTATAGAAACAATTACAACATTACTGACTCGCACGACGAAAAGTTAGGAAATTATGATGTAACTGTACTAACACTTGAAGCAAAAACATCTAAACCAGCATATGACAAAACTATTCTTTATATACGAAAAGATGTAAAATTGATTCTAAAGCAATGTGATTATAGTTCATCCGGACGACTGATGAGAACAATACTTATTCCAAAATATGCCAAAACAGAAAAAGGATACGTAGGTTATCACAATATTATCAGAGATGAGTTAAATCCTGGTGAACAAACACAACAGATTATTTCTGATTTATCTTTTGATGCTTTGCCAGATAAGATTTTCACAAAAGCATATTTGGAAGGATTAAACTAATAGTTTAATTTTTATATTTCTATTTTTTGTTCGCTCATCCGAACTAATTGAAAATCAAAACAATAAGTTTTGATTTTCATTATTTTAAAAAGGCTATAATATGAAAAAATTTTTTTCACTAATTATCTTTGTTTTATTTATTTCATCTTTATTTGCTCAAAGTGATGATGATTTGTTCGGAGGAAGTTCTTCCGACGATGATTTATTTGCAGATGAAGGAATTGTTTCTGTTTCATCAAAACCGGCAAACGGTATTATTGATAAATTAAGAAGTGGTGTCCTTTACGAAACAGGCTCAATTAAAATTGGTGGAACTTTTGATTTATCATTAACAACAATTACTTCTTTCAAACAGACCGAAAAATATAATGATAAATACTTTTTTATTAAAAATAATAATTCACTAACAACTGATGAAAAAGATTTCATACTAGATTATGATTTCCCACGTTCTTTTCAAACAGCATTATCTCAAACATTATTAGTTCCAAAAGCAGACTCCCAATTTACAATTGATGCCCATCCTCTTGAAAACCTTCGCTTATATACAAAATTTGGAATAAAATATCCATATATTACAGAATCCACTTCAACATTAATGTCTTCCAATTTTTCAGGAATGAACTTAATCATAAGCGGAACAAGTGATTTATGGGTTAATTTGTTTTACGTAAAAGAACTTTTTGCTGATTTTAATTTAACAAAAAACACAGCAATGCGTTTTGGTAAGCAAACTGTAACATGGGGTGTCGGCTATTTCTTTAGTCCTGCAGATGTAATAAATTTAACTGCCATTGATCCAGAAAATCCAACTACCCAAGTTGAAGGTCCATTAGCATTACGAACACAAATAGTATTTCCAGGCACACAAAATGCTTTCTGGGGATATATTATACCTGATAATGAATTTGCAAATGTTGCAAACGTTGGATTTGGTGCATATTTAACAAAAACAGCACTTGCAGCAAAATTTGAATTTGTAATAAAAGGCTGGGAAGTAGGTGTTGGAGCTTGGTACAGATATCAAAAATCCCCAAGAGGAATACTTACATTTACTGGAACTATTTTTAATAAGATAGGAATCTTCGGCGAATGTGTTCTTGCTTACGGAAAAGATGACGAATTAAACAATCAGTGGGTTGATTATTACAGCGGAAAAAGAGATTTTATTTGGCAAGCAACAATTGGTGCCAATTATACGTGGAGTAAACCAAAAATTTCTTTCTATGCACAATATTATTACAACCAAGCAAAAAATTATTATTATCAATCATCAACTTTGACAGAAAATAAACAAACTTTTGGACATAATTTAGCCGCAATGATTTATTTTGAAAAAATCTTTATTACCGATTTAAAAGGTCAAATCTACGGAAATATGAATTTTACTTCAGGTGACGGAACAGCTTTTGCCTCGTTAATTTATTCACCAATAAAAGAAGTTTCTATCACAGCAGGTCCATATCTTTTGTGGGAAGAATTTAAACAGCCAACTATTGCTGCAAGATTTATTTTTAGCTTTGGTAGCGGAAAATTCTAATTTTATTGACCAAACTAATACTTAATTTTATTATAACTCCTAACTTAGTTTAGGAGTTTTTTTTATGTCTTTAAATAATTCAAAAGTAGTTTGTATTGGAATCGGTTCAATGGGTGGAGCAATAATTAAATCAATTTGCAAAAAGTTTCCATCAAAAAATATCTACATAACAAGACGAAACCAAGAATTGGGACAGAAACTTGCAAACGAAATGAATTGTAACTTTGTTTCTTCCAATAAAGAAATTGTTCAGGATGCAAACTATATCTTTTTGGCAGTAAAACCTAATATGATTTCATCTGTTTTATCTGAGATTAAAGACTTTGTTCCGCCAAATGCCGTCCTAATTTCTATGGCAGCAGGAATGAAAATTGCTAAACTAAACGAATTTGCACCAAATTTACGCTTCATCAGGATAATGCCAAACGTTCCGTCCCAAATAAGCGAAGGAATGATTGCCGTCTCATATAATGAGAATATCACTACAGAAGAAGCATCAGAAGTTACAGAATTGTTACAATCTACAGGAATAGTAGAAAAAGTTGACGAAAAACTTATGGATTGTGTAACAGCCGTTAGTGGATCATCTCCTGCCTTTGTTTTTATTTTCATAGAAGCACTTGCGGATGCTGCCGTTAGATGTGGCATGCCTCGTAAACAAGCATATCTGTATGCCGCCCAAACAGTAAAAGGGTCAGCATCTTTAGTATTAAAAACCGGTAAAAATCCAGCAGAATTAAAAGATTCAGTTTGCTCTCCTGGAGGAACAACAATTGAAGGGGTTTCAGCACTAGAACAAAACGGTTTTAGATATTCAATCATCGACGCCGTTACAAAAGCGTATGAAAAATCTGTATCATTAGGAAAATAAAATGCAAGTACTAACAATAATTATTCCTGTTTTTTTACTAATCTGCATAGGAAAGATTCTAAAAGAAACACATATTTTATCTGATGATGGCATAAAACAAATAAAAAATATGGCTGTTAATGTATTTTTACCAGTTATGGCGTTTGATTCATTAATCCATGGTTCATTTTCATCTGATTCAATTGTATTAATTCTAATTGAAATTTTTATTCTGTTTGCAGCTTTTTTCATTGGCTTCCCACTAAAAAAGTTCTTTGATAAATCAATTTGCGACTATGTTCCATATGCACTAACAACGTATGAAGGCGGTCTATTCGGGTGGTCTTTGATTGCAATTTTAGTAACACAAAAAAACATGTTTTCCATCATCACAATGGACAGTTTTAGCGGAATTTTCGTTTTTACAATAATGGCTACAGGATTAAAAATGCTAGCTGGCAAGAAAATGTCATTCAAAGAGACTGCGATTTCAATTATTACAAACCCAATAATTATTGCAGTAATTTTAGGATTTATTGGCAACGCTTTTCAACTGGGAACAAAAATTGATAATTCTCAATTCAAAGGGCTTTATACCACAATTATCAATTATTTGATTCAACCTTTATCATCATTAATTCTTATTTGCATCGGTTCAGGCTTAGTTCTAGATAAAAATATCTTAATAAAAGGATTAAAACTTGCATTTTTTAGATATTTAGTTCAATTCATTCTATGTGCACTTATTTTATTCATCATTTCAAAGACGATAGGTCTTACACCTGTACTAAAAATCTCATTGCTCATGTACATGTCCGTACCAACTTCATTCATGCTTTCAATGTATGCAACCGACAAAAAAGCGATAGAATTCACATCAAGCTATTTATCATTGCAGATTTTAATCTCTTTATTAATTTTCTGTGCGATTAGCGTTTATTCAAATCTAAACTATAACTTTTAGTCGCTGTATGAATCTCCGCTATTGGATTTGTTTAACGTGCCATCTAGTTCAATCATTAAGAACTTTGCTAGTTTTGTAACAACAGGACGATGAGTTGTATTTTTTGGCACAATAACAAATTCACCTGCATTCAAATGAATCTGGCGTATTTCAGAATTTTCGGAGATTTCAAGGCAAAAAGAGCCTTCTAAAACCATAAAAAGCTCGTCCGATTGTTCATGAACATGAAAATCCAAAGTTCTATTTGCCACTTGAACAACGCTTAAAACATTTCCGTTGAAGTGCCCAATTTTTACATAATTATACAATTCTTTGATTGAATTTACTTCATCAAGTAAATTCTTCTTTTCAATGATAGATTTTCCCATAATAGCCTCTTTGTAATTGCCGTTTTATTAAAATAATAGTAGCATAAAGAATATAACAAGTAAAATTGATAGTTTTAATTGATTTAATCAAATATTTTGATATTGCGAAATATAAAATCTACATTCAAAAGGACTTTTTTATGGAAATTAGAGAACTAGAAACATTTTTGAAAGTGTACGAATTGGCAAACTTTACAAAAGCCGCAGAACAGTTGAACTACACACAATCAAATGTTTCATCCCAAATATCAAAACTTGAAACCGAATTTGGCTCTCCGCTTTTTAATCGTATTGGTCATAAAATTTCACTAACACACAAAGGATTTGAATTACTCTCTTATGCACAAAAAATTGTTTCACTTTCAAAAACGGCACAGAAAAATCTTTCAAACTCCACAAAATCAAAAATCAAAATTGCAGCATCAGAATCGCTTTGCACTTACAAACTGCCCGCTTTTATTAAAAGTTATCAACACGATTTCCCTAACACGGAACTCTATGTTGATTTATTTGAAACAGATCAATATGCCACTTATTTTTCTTCCACCGATACAGACTTTGCTTATGTTTTAGATTCTGGAAATCCAATCTCCTCAAATGAGAACAATAAAATCAAAATTTTAAAACAAGAAAAAATCACTGTTGGATTATTTACAACAAATTCTTATTTAGAAACTTCCAAAATCAATCCAACATCGCTAAAACAACTCAGTAATCAAAAATTAATTCTAACAAAGCCCGACTGTTGCTACAGAAAACAATTTGAAAAACTGATGTCAACAATTCCATTCAATTTAGTTTTAGAAACAAGTAGCCTTCAAGTAATAAAAGAAATGACACTTTCAAATCTTGGAATCTGCCTTCTTCCATTTATGGCAGTTGAAACAGAACTAAAAAACTCGCTATTAGTCGCTCTACCAATAAAACTAGACATTCACGTTTTCAGCCAAGTGATAACACACAAAGACAAATGGCTTTCCCCGGAAGTTCAAAACTTTATAGAACGGATGAAATAAAGAGAATTGATATTGTTGTAATTCGCTGCTGTCCGTGTATTACTAAATAAGTACTTGAACTGTCACCATATTATGAAATAATTATATCACGAGTCAGAAGATTCTGTAAAAAAGTCTGCCCCAAATGTCAGGTTGAAAATAGTGTTAGGTTTCTATTCGTAATGTGTCCATATTCTTAAAACTCGTACAATTTTTTCGTCTTCATAAACTTCATAGACAAGGCGATGCTGGATATTTATTCTTCTTGAAAAAGTTCCTGTCAAATCTCCTACTAGTTTTTCATATGGAGGAGGAATTTTAAAAGGATCTTCTTGTAAAAGTTTAATCAGAACAATCACTTTGTCTTTTAAATGTGATTGTACAATTTTTTCAGAATCTTTTACGGCTTGTTTTGAATATTTTATTGACCACATTACCAGCCTATATCCTCTGTACTTTCGTCTAATGGCTCTTTTCTAGCTGTTAAAATAGACTCTCTCATTCCTGGAATTGAACACAAATACAATGTCTCCTGAATTGAATTCCAGTCCTCTTCAGAAACCAAGACTGCATTGTTCCTTTTTCCAGAAATAATTATTGGTTCATGGGATTCCTTGGTTTCATCGATTAAAGTGTATAAATTTGTTCTTGCAGCTGTTGCTGTCATTACTTCCATAATAACACCTCCATATAAACAAAGCGTACGATATTACGTACGCTTTGTCAAGGTTTATAAATATTTTCTTTTATAATTCCTCTTCCTCTATTGAATAAAAACTATCCTTCAAATTTTTTAGAAGTATTATAGTAATATTGATATCCACAATACTTACATTTGCAATGTTGTCTATAATAATTTTTTCCCTTTGTAATTCGCTGCTGTCCGTGTATTACTAAATAAGTACCTGAACCGTCTCCACATTATGAAATAATTATATCACGAGTCAGATGAGCCGATTTTTGTCACAAAAAATGGTTACGGCGACATGGTTATTATGAGCATGGAAACATACGAAAGGTCGTCATTTCTGAACAATGTCTATGATAAGTTGGAAGAAGCAAAACTTGATTTGAAGAATAAGAAAGTCTGTAAGCCAGAAGATTCTGTGAAACGGATAAAAGAAAAAAAATCTTGAAGAATCCCCGCTCATGTATCCTTTAGGCTCCAATTTGAGATTACAAGAAGAAGAATATCATAGGTTCTTGTTCAAAAATAATTTTATGACCCTGTAAAAAAATCTGTGTAAATGGCTGACAAAGAATGATACTCTATAGGAGGAGTACAATGTTGGCCAAAAGAAAACCAAAAGAAAAAGACGCCATAGACAAAATGCTCGACTAGGTCGATTTTCACGGAATGGCGAAAGATGAAATTATGGGCAAGGACGGACTGCTCAAGCAGCTGACAAGCAGGCTTCTTACCCGGGCCCTGGAAGCAGAAATGGACAGTCATTTAGGCTATTCAAAGAATGACAGTATCGGAGACAATTCAGGCAACAGCCGGAACGGCTACACAGAAAAGACCGTAATTACAGATGACAACGACCAGATGGAAATACAGGTTCCACGCGACAGAAACAGTACATTTGAACCGGTAATTCTCCCGAAACATGAAAAGCGCACGACACTTTTCAACGATCAAATAATTTCGATGTATTCATTCGGAATGAGCTGCCGTGATATCCAGAGACACCTGAATCAGGTGTATGGAGTCGATGTATCTGCGGAACTTATTTCTAATGTAACGGAATCAGTAATTACGGATGTAAAGGAGTGGCAGAACCGTCCTCTTGAGGAGTCCTATCCGATACTTTTTCTCGATGCGCTTCGTGTCAATTCCAGACAGGACGGAAAGAACATAAACAAAGCTCTTTATGTAGCGCTTGCAATCAATTGGGAAGGCAAAAAAGAAGTATTAGGTCTCTGGCTTGCAAACACAGAAGGCGCAAAGTTCTGGATGTCAGTATTAACCGATATAAAAAACCGCGGAACGCAGGACATTCTTATTGCCTGTATGGATGGTTTAACAGGATTTCCTGATGCTGTAAAAGCTGTTTTCCCGGATACTCATATTCAGCACTGTATTGTTCACATGATACGAAATTCAACGAAGTTTGTATCATACAAGGATTTAAAAGCTGTGTGCAAAGACTTGAAGGAAGTGTATTCTGCTGTTAATGCTGATTCAGGTCATGATTCGCTTGAGGAGTTCGGGAAAAAATGGAATGAAAAATACCCGATGATTCAGACTTCTTGGGAGCGGAACTGGAACGATCTTGTAGAGTTCTTCAATTATCCCAAAGATATCAGACGTGCAATTTATACCACGAATGCAATAGAATCGTTGAACTACAGTCTGCGGAAAATCACCCGGAATAAATCAAGTTTTCCAGATGATGATTCGATATACAAAGTGATGTATCTGGCAATTCGCAATGCCAGCATACGATGGACAATGCCGATACGGGAATGGGGTCTGGCTATAAATCAGTTCGCTATCCTTTTCAACGGACGCGTTCCACTCTGTTAGAAATTGCCATTTACACAGTTTTTATGACAAGGTCAATTTTATAGCATTAGAAGTTACAACACTCCCTCTTTCCTGTAACACATTCGTAAATCAAAGACTTTTTATATTCCTTGAGCTTGTCAATCAAAGATGTCTTTTTACTAATTGCACTTTCAATTGCTGTACATTTTTTATCTAGGTACGAAGCTATTTCTTGTTGTTCTAAATAATCAGTGAAAACAAACTTTTCTGCTATTACTTCTGATGCAACAATACTAGGAAGAGCCGTTTGTGTTATAAATGGTGTCCAATCAAATGCTGTTAATTGATAATAGTTATATTTAGGAAATAGTTTTTTTGTAAATTTTAAATAATACATTGTATCTACAGTCCAAAACTTACCTTTTGCATATAGTGGTTTACCTAAAGTTCCTTTTCTTCCAAACATTACAGTTTCACCATCATATAAATATTTATCAGTATATTTAAATACTCCACCAGAACCAAAAATTCTTACTGCATTTTTTGTATCTGAACTAACTTCATTACCTATTTCTCTTCCATTATTTGCAAAAAGAAATCTTTTAAATGGCATTACTTCCCACTCTTGCGGTATTTCGCCAATCCATTCAATTCCGCTTTGTTTCATCTTGCGGTTAGGACGGATGCCTTTTGTTACAGCTTGTGTAATCACAGACTGCTTGTAGCTTTTAAGTTTTTCTATAAGAAGAAGTTCTTTTTCTACAGCGGAATCAATTGCAGCACATTTTTTGTCAAGAAAAGTAGCAATGTTTTGTTGAGTTGGAAAAGGGGGAACAGGAATAAAAAGATTTTTTATAAAATCTGCATTTGCACGTGGCATTTTCGTACCATAAGTTGAAGAGTCAACTATATTTATGAATCCATGTGATAAAAATAAATATTTGTAAAAAGTATTTATTCCGAGAAAATTGTGAAAAAGAACAAACTCTGAAGAACAACATTCTGTTTTAGGAACTTCAAATATTTTTGCCAAATAAGGACGAAGTTTACCAAAAGCTATATCTCCTTTTTTACAAATTTGTGCTTGTTCAATATCATAGATATTATCTGTTGCTATATATTTTGCAGACTGACTTTCTATATTTTCTAATCCAAAGTAATCAAGTTTTCCATATAGTTCTGAATATTTCTCATTTCTTGTCTTAGCAGAAAACTTTATTCTTCTTACTTCCCATTCTTCCGGAATCTCGCCAATCCATTCAATTCCGCTATCTTTCATCTTTGTTGATATATTTTCATTTTTCATATTAGTTTTCTTCTTCATAGTAATAGGAATAATCAATGCCTTTCATAAACATCTCGCGGTCGTTGATTTTGTCAGTTAGGGCGTTTTGTAAAAGCTGGTTTATAGTAGAGCTGTCTGTAACGCTTTGAGTCATTTCAACATATTTATTCGTAATTAAATCAAAGGTGTCTTCGCTCATCTTTTCTATCGATTCCAACGTTTGCGGTAAAAACTCGGCTGCGGCAAATTTCAGTTGGGTAGTGGCAATAAACAACTGACAGGCTTCTTTCTTTAGATACTTCCTGTAGTTACGATTTTTTGTGTAGTCATCTTGATTATTAAGAACGCCCACAATATCAAGAACAGAAAACCACCATTTTGAGGTTTCTTCATCCCAAACAGCACGAACTTCTCTGTCATTAAAAAAACGTATAGAGATTTTATCCATTAATTTCCCCTCTACACTTTATTTCTATTGGACGTGTAATTAGACGTGCAATTGGATGTGTTATTGGACGTGTCGTTTTCTGTTATAAGCCCATCTTTTTGTTCTGCAATTTGTTTCATCTTCACTCTCCAAACACATTTTTTAGTGCATCTTGAGCTTCTGCTTCCAGTGATAAAATTTCTTTCTTTACATCATCCGCTTTTTTGGGAGCTTCATATTTATAAAAATATCTTGTAAATGGAATTTCATAGCCGATTTTTGTTTTACTTTCATCAATCCAGGCATCTGGGGCGTACGGTTTTACTTCTTTTTCAAAGTATTCGTGGATGTCCTGCTTTACCGGAATATTTTCTGTGTCGCGCTTGTTGCTGTCGGCTTGAACTTTGCCTTTCTTTTCTACAGGCTTTCCTTTTTCATCTAGCAGCGGACGTTCAACTGTAATTTTGTTGTAGCCAAAATCTTCTGTGTCAAAAACCTTGCTTAATTCTGTCGGTTTAAAATTATTGTATTCTTTTACAATCTTTGCAATGTCTTTGTCGCTTATGTCGTTGCGTTTGTTGCCTAGGGCTTTGCGGCGTTTTTCAAAAAGTGCGTTTGCGTTTATTAGCTGAACTTTGCCTTGGCGCTTTTTATCTTTATTTCTGTTGAAAACCCAAATGTATGTGGCAATTCCTGTGTTGTAAAAAATATCATTTGGAAGAGCGATTATTGCTTCTAGAATATCATGTTCCAAAACGTAACGGCGAATTTCACTTGGACCGCTGCCGGCATCTCCGCTGAACAATGGGGAACCGTTATGAATTACGGCTCCTTTACCGTGTTCTTTATCTAGTTTTGAAAACACTGCCTGCATAAAAAGCATCTGGCTGTCGCTTGAAGCTGGAAGTCCCGCTGCAAACCTTCCGTTTTCACCTTTTGCATTTTCTTTTTCTACAGCTTTTTCTTCATTTTTCCATGGACGGCCAAACGGTGGATTAGAAAGTACGTAGTCAAAAGTAATTGGAAGCTGGTCTTCGCTTAATGTGTTGCCGCAGTAAATATTGTCAGAGGCATTTTCATTTTCAAGAGAGCTTTTAATAAGAATATCCGCTTTGCAAATTGCATACGTTTCATCTTGTATTTCCTGACCGTAGCAGTCGAGCGTAACATTGCTGTTTATGTTTTTAAGATATTCGCCTGCAACTGTGAGCATTCCGCCTGTTCCGCATGCCGGGTCGTAAAGGCTTTTTTGAATCTTGTTGTTTTCAATTACATCTTCATCGTTGCAAAACAGAATCTGGCACATAAGTTCTATTACTTCGCGTGGAGTGTAATGCTGTCCTGCGTCTTCGTTGTCTTGTTCTGAAAACTTGCGGATTATTTCTTCAAATACTTATCCCATTTCTATGTTGCTGATTTTTTCCGGGCTAAAGTCCGCCTTGTCTCCTACAAACTCTTCTAGCACATGATACAGAATGTTCTTTTCATTCATTGTATCTATATTTGCGTTAAATTTAAATTTGCTGATTATGTCTTTTACATTTGAAGAAAAACCTTCTAAATAATCGCTTAAATTATTGTAAATTTGAGCTGAATTTTCTAATAATGAGGTCATTGTAAATTCTGAAGTATTATAAAAACAATGTCCTGTTATTTTATAAAGTTCATCATCATATGAACCTAGAAATTTTCCTTCTTTTTGCTTTTTTTCAGACAATGAACGAACTTTGTCATGTGTTTTTTCCAGTATGCAGTCAAATCTTCGGATTACTGTAAGCGGAAGAATTACAAGTCTATATTCAGAAGGCTTAAAGCTGCCTGTTAAATTATCTGCGATAGCCCAAATAAGATTTGCTTTTTCCGCTACATTTGTTCCTATACTCATTTTTACTCCTGATCGTTATACATCTGGCTGCAATTAAATTGCACTTGGCAATAATTCATCACAAAGTCTTGTGTATACTGGCTCTTTTAACTGATCTTGAAAGTCCTTAAAAAGATTTTGGTCTTTTTGAAGACGGTCGCTAAAATCATCGTCCATGTTGTTCACATTTATTGTGGTGTGAATTACGTTTTGGCTTTTTGTCTTATATTTTACTTCATAAAGCCCACGTTTTTCTGCAACACTCCGCTGTGCAAAATCCTTGTTGTGCACAAAAGCAAGAATGAACTTTCTTATTACAGGCAGAACATCCTCGCTATTAAACTCTGTATTATGAATTACGTTTATATTATCAATTATTTCTGCAATGGTCTTGTCTTCTGTTTTTGGGGCATTTCCTACAGTTTCTGATGTTGTAATTACCCTGTCGCCGGTTGAATCAATTACGATTGGTGCAAAATCTTTATCAACTTGAGCAAGACGGAACTTATCCATACGAATATAATCTTCAATATTTCCAGTAAACTTATTTGTGTTTATTATTTTTGTTTCAATAAACGGTTTTATATTCTGAAGATAGATAGCAAGTTTTAAGTAGTTCTTATCTTTTATTGTATAAATACTATTTAAGAAATTAAAATATCGTAGATAAAGAACAAGTGCTTTCTTAAACTCATCTTTCTTTTCAAGAGCTATATAAGCTCGCAAGATTCTTTTGCAAATTGAAACTCGCTTTGTTTCAATACTGATATCTTTAAAATTTTCTACGTTGCATAATGGAAATATTTCCTCAACATCGTTCCAATCAATGATTTTAAAATCATCAAGTACTTTCTTTTGCGTCTCTAATTGAGTTTCTGTAATTTCTTTATCAATTGAAACTCCTAAATAAAAGTCTTTAAATGATTCTTGGATTGTTTCTCTTTTGTTTACAAAGTCTATTACAAAAACCTGATCAGAAGATTTACCCGTCATTGTTCTGTTTAATCTTGATAATGTTTGAACCGCTTTTATTCCAGAAAGAGCTTTATCAACATACATACAGCTTAAAAGTTTTTCGCTGAATCCTGTTTGATATTTATCTGCAACTACCAAAAACCTGTACTCGTTCTTATGAAATTGGTCTCTAGTTTGCTTTTCTTTAATAGAAATAAAGTTGCCTTTTGAATCAACATATTCGGAATTAATCTGCGATTCCGTTTTATTGATTGCATTACCGTCAATATCCGTATCAACTTCTACATCGCCAGAAAACGCCACCAATACTTTGAACGGAATATTTTTTTTTTGAATATATTTCTAAGCGTTCTGCAATATTCAACAGCCGCTTTTCTTCCGGACGTAACAACCATTGCTTTTCCATGCCCCTGAATTGTGTACTGTCCGTGTTCCATATAATGTTCAACAATCTTTTCACATATTCTGCTTACTCGCCCTTCATTGGTAGCAACAAGTTTTCCAACAGCACGTGTAATACTTGCAGGATCATAACCGGTAGTATCATACATTAACTGCTTTAAGTTGTAATATTGAGAAAACGTCATGTAGTTTTGAAGAACATCAAGAATATATTTTTCTTTTATGGCCTGGCACATTGAATATGTATGGAACGCAACTTTTTCTGTAGAGCCTTTTACTTTTGTTCCAAAAAGCTGCAATGTTTCAAATTTTGGAGTGGCTGTAAAGGCAAAATAGCTGATATTCCTTGACTTTGACTGTGCAATTTTTTCTGCTGTCTGTTCCTGTGCTTCGTCGTTATCGTCAGTGTCGCCGTCTTCATCCAACCCAAGAGCGTCTCTAATTCCTTTTCCTGTTTCGCCACCCTGACTTTGATGTGCTTCATCGGCAATTATTGCAAATGTGTATTTTTCAGAAAGCTTTTCCTTTTCTATCTCATCAAAAATGTATGGAAACTTTTGCAATGTTGTTATAACAATACAATCCGCAGAACTTTTTAAAGCATCTGCAAGCTGTGTTCTATTTTTGGCTTCTTTTATATTTAAATTCTCTGAATATTTTAGTTTTGAAAGCGTATCTCTTGTTTGATTATCAAGAACTCGCCTGTCGTTCATAATGATTATTTTATTGTATATTTTCTTATCATCATTTGAATAAAGATTTGTTAATTGAAACGCGAGCCATGCTATTGTGTTTGATTTTCCACTTCCGGCACTATGTTCAATAAGATAGTTTTGAAAAGTTGCTTGTGATAAAACATCATTTGCAATTTTTCTAACAGCGTCAAGTTGATGATAGCGCGGAAAAAATATTTGTGGCTCGTCATCTTCTGGTTCATCAAGAGTAACGTATGTTTGAAGAATATCTAAAAGGCTGTCTTTTTTTAGAACATTTTCCCATAAGTAATAAGTTTGATATTTACCATCGGGAGCTGGAGGATTGCCATCGCTTCCAGAATTTCCTGCCCCATTGCTTCCTAAATTAAAAGGTAGAAATTTTGTATCTTTATGGGCAAGTTTTGTAGTCATCCAAATTTCCGATGAATCTACGGAAAAATGCACAAGTGGCCCTGATTTGAATATGAATAATGGTTCAGAAGTATTTCTTGCCATGTATTGCTTTATTCCATCTTGGTAAGTTTGACCACTTGGTTCGTATTTTAATTCGATAGTAACAACAGGTATTCCGTTTACAAAAAGAACAATGTCTGGAATTGCAGGATTTCTTAATGCCTTGTTTCCTGCTACTTAATTTATACATGTAAAAATATTTGCATTATAAAGATTTTTTACTGTTGTTCCTTTTTGGGTATTTGGTTTCCATCCAACTGTTGAAAAATGAATATCAGCGCACTTAAAGCCTTTCCGCAAGAGAGACAGCGTACCGTTCACTCTTCTTTCGTCAATTAAAGCGTCAATAAGTCTTTCTTGGGCAATTGACTCAGACTTGCTTTTACTTACTAGTTTATTCCAATTGGATTTTTGAGTTTCCTTAATAAAATTAACAACATCATCCTGAATTAACGAATTTTCTTTATCGTATGAATCGCGAGGTTTTTCTGAATATCCACCATTTTGGTAAAGATAATCAATAATATGTTGTTCAAAGTCTTTTTCTATAAATTTTGCTGATAACATTTTCTTCGATTATTTTGATGAAAAAATAATTACGCTGAACGCAATAACAAGCACAATCATATACACTAAAGCAAGCATATAAACACTTTCTGGTATCAATTTAACAAAAATGCCCCAAACAGCAGTTATCGCTCCAATAGCAATTGACGAATAACCATAAATCTTACATTTTTTTTCATTTGCTTTTTTATAATCAACTTTTGTTTTAGCCGAAAATTCATTCATTTTTTCTAAATACTTTTTTGATAAAAAATAAAAACCAGCCACAATAAATAAAATTCCAGAAATTAAACTTAATACAAATAATAAAACTATTTTATCCATAAATTATTATATCATATTTTACAAAATAATTAGCTTCCAACAGTTTTTCCATCCCATTTTTTTGAATTAGCTCTTTCATATTCAATAACTTTATCAAAATCCACAACCGGATTACAGTTTTGTTCAAAAGATAAAGCTGTTTTATGCAATTTTTCTATACATTCCGATTTATCTTTATATCCCAATTTTGATTTTTCAATTGAATCCCTTAGAACTCGTATTGATTCATCATAAATTTTCAAAGGAACCGGAAAAGGTTGCCCGTCTTTCCCACCATGTGCAAAACTATATCGTGCAGGATCCGTAAATCTTGATGGCGTTCCATAAATTACTTCACTCACCAATGTTAATGATTGCAAAGTTCTAGGTCCCAACCCTTTTGTTAACATTAGTGATTCAAAATCTTTAGGTTGATTTTCATACGCCGTAGCAAGAACTCCGCCTAATCTCTTTAAATCAACAGCTTCTTTTTTCACTTCATGATGAGATGGAAGTTCAATATTTCTTCCCAATTGAACAATTTCATTTCTCACCGCCAATTCCGGAAATAATTCACCTTGATTTAAATGTTTTTCAACATTATTTACTTTTCCATTATTCAAAAGCAAAATTTCAGAATTCTCTTTGCTCATAGAATAGATTTCATTAATTACCTTTTCAGGATTATCTTTTGTAATTTCTAAAATTGAATTTCGTGTTTCAAATGCACTTTTATCCGTTAAATTTAAGATAGACCCCTGATTATCGCCCACAACTCCAGTATGAGGTTCTTCAACAAATGATTTTAAATTGTTTGAACACCAATGATAACGTCTAGCTATTTTGGTCTGAACATTCATTCCTTGTTGAACAACCGCCCAACTCCCAGTTTTTGCCACAATAAAATTATGTTGATATAATTGAAACCCATCTTGAACGGCGTTGTTATCAACCTTTGCACATAATTTGCTATTATTTACAAATACATCACCATTCATACCTTTTTTCATGGAAAAATCAATCAATTCGTTTGGTGTTTGCCTAGAATATTTACCTCTTCCACCACAAATATATATTCCTAAATCATCAACTCTAGCGTTCAAACCTCTTTTCAAAGCATACATTACACTAGTTGTAATTCCAGAAGAATGCCAATCCATTCCCATTACTGCTCCAAAAGATTGAAACCATAACGGATCGCTTAATCTCACAAGTGCTTCATCAACACCAAAATTTATGACCAAAGATTCTATTATTAATGTTCCAATTGTCATCATTCTATCTGCCAACCATTTTGGAACAGTCCCAACATGTAATGGCAAATCTGCATGACCTGTATTTCTAATCATTTTTATACTATACACCAATAAAGTAATTTTGACATAAAAAAAAGCTGAAATATTATTTATTTCAGCTTCTTTCAATTCAAATTAGAACTTTATCAATTTTACATCAAAACAGATATAAGAATTGCCAGGAATTACACCCTGAATTCCGTTTGGACCATATGCCTTTTCTGGAGGCAAAATCATTTTTCTTGTTTCGCCCAATTTCATTTGTTGAACCATTTCATCAAAACCCGGAATCATATCTCCAGCTCCTGTAGAAAAAGACAATGGCTCATGACCTTGAGGATGAAAACCTTTCGATGCGTCAAATAAAGAGCCGTTTGTCAAATAACCTTTGTATTCAACTGTTACTTTCTTGCCTTTTCCAACTGCCGAACCTTTTCCTTCTTCCAAAATCTGATAATAAATACCATCTTCAGTTTTTGTACAACCTTTCACCAAATTAGCCATCGCTTTTTCTTTAGCTTCTTGCTGTAAAACTTTTAGATTTTTTTGAATACTATTAAAATCATTTTGAGTTGCTGTAAATTTTTCAGCATCTTTTCCTTGGCGAACAATTTTTACAGATTTAATTACATCATTTTGCAATGTATTATTTACAACATCTTGTCCACTAATTACTTTACCAAAAATAGTATGTTTTCCAGTCAACCATTCTGTAGGAACAATCGTAATAAAAAATTGACTTCCGTTTGTATTTGTTCCAGAATTTGCCATAGCCAACATAAATGGCTCGCTAAAATCCAAATCATCTACAAATTCATCTTCAAATTTATAACCAGGACCACCAGTACCGTTACCCTGAGGATCTCCACCTTGAATCATAAAATCTTGATCATCACCATTTTTCTTGCTTATTACACGATGAAATTTCAAACCATCATAGAATTTTTTGCCTTTTGCTGCATCCAAAGTACCTTCTGCAAGTCCAACAAAATTAGTAACAGTCAATGGAACTTTATCATAAAATAGTTCTACTACAATAGTTCCCTTAGTTACATCAATTACGGCAAATATGCCTTCTTTACCATTTAATACATCCATACTTTTACTCCTTGATTGACATGAACTGCTCATTAAACAAAAAATACTAAAAAATAAACCCAAAAACAAACTTTTACTTTTCATTTTCACTAATCCTTAAAAAATCTATACTAAAATTGACTTAAGAACCAAGTTTTAATTGATTCAACTCTTGCGATTAACGAATTTTTCGCAAACTTCGCAATTCCTGGAATTTTTGCAAAACTTGTATCAGTCTGCAAATATAACAAAATATCATCCCCACAATTTTCTACTAGAATATTAATTTTCATGTCATAAGGATCAACAGCTTTAAACAAACTTATCCCCATAGTTCCAAGATTATTAAATTCAGTATAAATTGTTTTTTCGTTTTGAAAATAAGATAATTTATATATACATTCCCCAAATGAATGATCATTTTGATAACAATAATAAATTTTTCCATCTGCAGAACCACTTGTTTGATCTTCGATTTTTACTTGATTTTCAAAACTTTCAATCATATAAGTGTCCTTATACAAAACGAATTCTTTTTTTTGATTAATGGAATAATATTTTATTCCTTTCATTGTTGAAATTGAACGAACAACTTTTGAAATATCTTCAATTGTGATGTCTTTTTTTGATGAATTGTTATTTTTTAGAATTTCATTCTTATTAAAAACAAAAAGATTTTCTGTTAAAAATGGATACTTGTTATTTTTTTTTACAATTACACCATTTAACAAACTGTTTTTATATTCACCTTCTGGAATCAAAACTAATGTTGCTTCTCTATCCGTATGAATTAACTGCACAGATTTATTCGTCATCAATTCTTCATAATATTCTGGATTTACAATTGATTTTATACTCAAATTATCATCCGCCCAAATTCTGAAACAGCAAAACAAAACAACAGAAAAAACAAAAAATCTTTTTTTCATTAAAAACTACCTTAATCCTTTATATAAAACTCTTACCTGTTTATATAAACCATCACCTTCGCTTTTAGTTTCAACATCTGGAATATCATTTAATGTTGTATGTATTAATCTTCTTTCAAAAGGATTCATTGGTTCCAAAAGAATAGAAGTTTTATTAGAACGAACTTTATCAGCTGTTGAATAAGCCAATCTAACTAAAGATTCCTCTCTTCTAATTCTGTAATTTTCTGAATCAAGAATGATTCTTAATTCTTCATGACCCAAGCGACCAGCATAAATATTTGCCAAAAGTTGCAAAGCATCAAGATTTTTTCCTTTTCTGCCTATTAAAATTGATGAATAAGAAGAATCAAGTTTGATGCCAATTTTTTTATCTTCTCTATATGTAATTGAAACTTTAATATCATAACCCATTTTTTCAATTAAATTAGTTATGAATTCCAATAATTTTTGTTCAAATTCTCCCTGAGGAAGAGGATTTGCTACGATTCTTGAATGTTTTTCTGTATCATCTTCATTTTTCTTGTTTACAACTTCTTCCAAGGTATGAACTCTGATTTTTACATAACCTTTTTTAAATAAAGATGTCTTTTGTGTTTCTAAAATTTCCACATCAAATTGATCTCTATCAAGATTCAACTCATTCGCTGCTATTTCAATAGCTTCCTTTTCAGTTTTTCCTTCATATTCGTATGTCATTTTTACTTATCCTATTTGTTTCTTTTTTTATTTTTTGTAGAAATCTGATTTTCATTCGGATTTTCTTTTACTTTTTTCATAGTATTATTAATAATAATTTGCTGTCCCATTTGGAAAAGGTTACTTACTGTCCAATATAATAGTAATCCCGATGGAGCATTATAAAATAAGAAGAAGAAAATTAGAGGCATTCCGTAAGTCATTAATTTCATTGACATTCCATTTTGACCTGAAGACATACCACCGTTTTGTGTAATTTTTCCAAATAAAAGCTGTGAAGCAACATAAATAATTGGTAAAATTCTCAATTGATTTCCAAGGAATGGAATTGTAAATTTAAATTTATATACACTATCACCTGCAGACAAATCAGGAATCCATCCAGGAATAAAACTAGCACCTCTAAATTCAAAATAATTATTGAACAAATTGTACATTGCAAAAAGAATTAAAAATTGAAAAACCATTGGCAAACATCCACTCATTGGATTATAACCCGCTTCAGAATATAACTTTGCTGTTTCTGCTTGTAATTTTTGCTGATCGCCTTTGTACTTTTCCTGAATTACTTGCATTTTAGGTTGAAGAGCCTGCATTTTCAATGTTCCCATTGATTGCTTTTTAGAAAGTGGGAACATCAAAAGTTTTAATAAAATAGTAAGAATTATGATTGATAAACCCCAGTTCTTTACTAACTTTTGAATTGATTCCAAACACCATTTAAGAATAACTTCTAGCCAACTCAACCATCCACTTGATTGCAAACAATCTGTGAGTTTTTTTCCACCAAATAACCATGCATTTGCTTCTGGAGTGTTATATTTCTTTAAATCTTTTTCATTTCTAGGACCAAAATACATATAATATGTATCACTTACATCGTTACCCGAAACTGCTTTACGTTCAATAAAAGATTGAGCATTAGCA
>JAAZCS010000111.1 GCA_012513125.1 Treponema sp.
CTAAAAACCCATATTCTGCACTATTGATACCCGGCGACATTTATGACAAATCAATTCCTTCTCAAGATTCAATCACTTTATTTGACAACTTTTTAACGCAAATAAAAGATAAATTCCCATCTCTTTATATTATAATTATTTCTGGAAATCATGACAGTCCTAAAAGATTAAATTTTGCACAATCTTTTTTCAGAAAAAATAAAATATTTATTACAACGACAACCGCCTCCTATACAACACCAATAGAATTAGAATCAAACAAAGAAAAGGCATATATTTACACATTGCCGTTTTTATATCCAAATGACATTCAAAATTCTAACAATGAGCTGTTTACTTCTACACTTTCACAACAAGAAATGTATGATTATGCAACAAAATCTATTCTACAAGAACATTCACAAAAACATTCTGATGGATTATCAATTCTTTGCGCCCATCTTTTTGCAAATAAAGCATTAGTAGAACAATCAGAAAGAAGAAACATTGGAACAGCAGAACAAGTTAGTGCAAATTTATTTGAACAATTTGACTACACTGCAGTAGGACATATTCATTCATTTCAACCATGTGGCAGCAAAAAAAACATGTATTATAGCGGTTCTCCATTACAGTATGATTTTGGAGATTCACCAGAAAAATGCATGATATCTGTTGAAGTAAAAAAGAACAAAAGTCCAATTATTTCAAAAATTTTATTCAAACCTTTACACAAAGTTACACGCCTTGAAGGTTCATTCTCAGACTTCATTGGTTCAAATGCAAAAAAAGAATTAATTGAAGAACATAAAAATGATTTTATTGAAATAATTTGTACAGATAATGTAATTCCTTCTTCACCAAGAGATCATTTAATTTCAATTTTCCCAAACTTTCTTTCTTTCAAAATGAAAGAGACTATTGAAACGGAAATGAACATGCAAATTCAGCAAAGAAGAAAAGCTATTGCACACTCAAACGGAAATTTATCTGAAGATATTTTTCAAGTTTTTCTTGATGAAATAAACAGCAATTCGGATCAAAACAAAGATTTAATAGAAAAGGAAAAAAAGCTTTTTGGTTTATTGATTAATCAAAAACAAAATAATAATTATGAAACCACTTAAACTTTATTTACAAAATATTGGTCCTTATATAAGCGAAAAAATTGATTTTGAAGAACTAGACAACATGTTTTTGATTACGGGAAATACAGGATCTGGAAAAACATTCATTTTTGATTCAATCGTTTATGCTTTATACGGCAGATTATCAACTTCTAGGACTTTTCTTCAATCTGATTTCACTTCAAAAGAAAATGAATCTACTATTAAATTAACTTTTTCTGTTGGTGAAAAAAAATACAGAATAAAAAGAATTCTCTCACATCAATACGTCAATAAATTCAACCGTATATCAGAAAAAGAAGAATCTGCAACTTTTGAAATTTTTAATCCAAATACAAATAATTTTGAACAATACGATAGAAATCAAAATGTTCAAGCTGTAAATGGATATGCAGAAAAAGTTATCGGTTTGAAATATTCAGAATTTTCTAAAATTGTTGTTTTGCCACAAGGTGAATTTGCACAATTTCTCAAACAGAATTCATCAGAAAAAAGCATCACACTTGGAAAATTATTTCCTGTTTCAGATTTTAAAGAAATAACGCAAAAAGTAAAAGATTTAGCCACTGAAACACGAAACAAGCTTACACTTCTTGACAGGCAAATTATTGAATTAAAAGAAAACTTAAATCTGTCAGAAATCGATAACACCTTGTCGGCAAAAAAAGAATCAATACGCGAACTTACAAAAAAAATCACAGAAAATGAAAAATGCTTGATAAAATTATCAGAGAAAAACCAAACACTAATTAATTCAAAAGAACTAGCCATTCAATATGAAAAAAACAAAAATGAACTTGTAAACATACAAAATGAAGAAAATGAATACTTGCAAATTTCCTCACAGATACAAAAAGCAACAAAAGCATTGAACTTATATTCGTCTTACAACGCAAAGCAAAATAGCTTAAAAGAATGTCTTCGCCTATCAAATAAATTAAACATTATTGAAGAAAATGAAAAACTAGTTTTAGAAAAATTAAGTACAAATGAAGAAGAAAAAGAATCAATAGAAAAATTAAAAAACTTAGTTGAAGAAAACAAAGAAAAAATAATTGAATTTAAAAGAAAAATCGAAATAGCAAAAATAATTGAAGAACTCAAGAATAAAGAGA
>JAAZCS010000002.1 GCA_012513125.1 Treponema sp.
AAACCACGGCTATCGATACGCGATGGTTAGAGGATTACAACGAAACCAGCACTATACCTGGTTAATTTGTGCTGCCCAAAACATGAAAAATATTGCATTAAAGACTACAAAATACCAAGAGACATTAAAAAACACTTTTGATCAAAATAATAATAAATTAAAAAAGAAAACCCCACTAAGTCTTTTTCAAAACAAGGGGGTTTGTCTACAGTCTGGGAGCAATTTATTGCTCTTTCATTCTAGAAATTAAAAAAATCCCTACAGCTTCATTACTAAGCTGTAGGGATAAAATTGATTATGGCTAATATATTTAATTTTATATTTTGCAAATACTTAGGATACTGATTTTTCATGACCACCTTCCATATTAATTTAGTTGATCGTTCATCATGAGTTTTTAAAAAATATAGCAGGCTTTTCTTTAAACATCTGATCAACATCAGTGGCTATCTTTCTTACAGATTCCCAGTACACTTCACGACAAGCACTGAGATACTTTTGCAAAAGAGAAACTTCCTTCTCTTCGGCATCCACCCTCAACAAGACAAAAGGCCAGAACTTCCATTCTAGCCTCGTTATTCGATAATTTGGAGCAGTTATAGGTGGTATCACAATTCACTTTCATCATATCCTCAAATCTTCATAGAGCCATTTTAGCATTTATTGCAAATCCGTTGATTTTGAAACTGTATTAAACTTTTTATACCTTATGCCATTTCTTTAATCTTACAAAAAATATAATGAGTACACTGTTTCATTTGATGATATTTTAGAATTTAGAGATGTTATATCAATGATAAGATTTAACGAAATCTACAAATCAAATCTTTAAAATTATTTCTTTTTCTTGCAAAGAAAAATTTCATTTAAACAATTTTCAGAAAATCCAGCTTTAGTCCCAAGTATATGCTTTTCTGTAACCATAATTATATGAGAAAGGATTTCCTTTGGTAATGCTGCAATCTGAATTCAGAGTTAAAATATATGCAGTCCCTTTTACTCTATCAGTACCTCCTTTAGCAATTACAGTTTTATATGGAGGCACAGAGACGTTTTGGGTCCAAGTTTGAGTATAGGAAGTATTCAATGTCACTTCTGCATTAACCTTCACGCTGTACATTAATAAATTAATATTAGTTTCTCCACTAACTCCAAAAGAACTTCCTATTGTGCGACTAAGCTCCACAGAACCTGATTGGATTACTGAAGTATTATTTGTCCATCTTGAGGATGGCCCCCACTGTGTTGTTTAACTCTTCCCAACTACCTCGACGCTTCTGTTCGGCGCACAAACAAATGCATAAGGTTCAATATTTGCATCGTCAGCGCTGACAGAAACACCACTAGCAAATATGATTAAAGCTGAAACCGTTAGAGCATAGAATAATTTAATTAATTTCTTCATTGTATTCTCCTTTTTTTATAAACATATATAGATAGTAACTTCTTATACCCCTTTTAACTGTCAGCTATATCTTATCATAATTCTTCTTCACTTGTAAGCGCTTATTTATTTTCGCCAATAGAGTATTCATTGTGCTACTTTTATGCTACAATTCAAATAATAGGAGGAGTATTATGAAAAAAATTATTATTGCATTATCGTTGTCTCTTTTATTTTTGGCAGGGTGTTCATCTAGTAATAATAAATATGAATATTCAGTGATTGATGTTCAAGGAGTTGGAACCAATGAAATGGTTTCATTAATAGTATTTACATCTGGGGATGGAGATATGTATTACAGAGTTCTCCCGAATATTCATACAATGGAATCTGAAAATCTTGGATTCAACGGTTATCCTGTTGATTGGATCAAAGTCCCTAATCCAACTATGAAACAAAATTAAGCTATTCTTATATTAGAAAAATCAGATGAGTGCTCAATTATTATTTCCCTTTAAACATTAGCATCAATTAATATATATCGTTTTAAAGTATAATGAAAAAAATTACAAATGAACTAGGTCAGTTCAAAGTTTCTATAGAAATAATTTTTTATACTTAATTCCTTCTTATTTCTTCACTTTGCAAATACTTTGGATACCGATTTTTCGTGACCACCTTCTATATCAATTAAGTTGATCGCTTCAGTATGTCCTCCTGATCATGCGACAGTTCTTCTGCTCCTTTCAGCAAGCTCTGACTTTTTCTTTTGATGAACATCAATCTGCTTTTTATCCAATTAATATTGATCACCTTAAAAAATCAATAGATAACAAAGAATACTTATTTGTTGATTCATTGCCAGAAAAAGAAGAAATAAGTTCTTTTTTTGAGAACAAAATCGAATGAGATTTACATTTCTTTGATATATTACCAAAATCTTCTAAAAATTTTGACATCACTTGCTGATTATTCTCTGTATTCTCACATTAAAACATGCAAAAAACCCACTGTTTTGAAGTGCACCCCAATAGTTGTCTCAACAATTAATGGAGGTGCTTTTTTATATGGCAAAACTAACAAGAGAAGAGAAAATCGAAATATATAAT
>JAAZCS010000112.1 GCA_012513125.1 Treponema sp.
ATCTCTTGAATAACCTTATTTTTCTTTTTTACATGAATTTCAGAATTCTTCAACATATTTAATAGATTTTCATTACATTGAGATTTTTCTCTCTTTTCACATATTTTTACTACTTTTTCATACAAATAATCTTCATTGATAGGTTTTGAAATATAATCATTTACATTTAATCGCATACATTTTTGCACACAATAAAAATCGTTCATGCCACTTATAACAAGAATATCTGAATCCATATTTGTTTTTCTTATTTTCTCAATAAAATCTATTCCATTAATCATTGGCATACAAATATCCACAAATAAAATATCAGGAGGCTCTATCTTTTCTAGTTTATCTAATGCTTCATTTGCAGAACCAGCCTCAGCTACAATCTTTATGCCTAATTCTTTCCAATCAATGCAATTTTTCAACAATGTCCTAACATTTACTTCATCATCAATTATCATCAACGTATACATACTAAATCTCCATTAGCTTAATAATGACCTTTGTTCCATTACCCAAAGAGCTTTCAATTTGCAAAGGATTATCAATATGATAAAAAAGTTTTAAACGGTCGATAGTTCCACATAATCCAATTCCCTCTCCTTTTACACATTTTTTATCCTTTTGAGAAAACCTTCCTTCCATCAATTGCTTTCTTTTATCTTCTGAAATTCCAACTCCATTATCTGCAACAAAAAGATAAAAATATTCTGCTTCTTTCCACAATTCTATTTTAATGATTCCAGCATGTCCCGATTCTCGAATTCCATGATAAAGTGCGTTTTCAACTATTGGTTGCAAGATTAATTTTAGAACTGATTTTGATAGCAATGTTTCGTCAATATCATATTCAACTTCAAATAAATCTCCATATCTAATTTTTTGAATTGTTAAATAGTTTTTTATCATATCTATTTCATTTCGTAGCAAAATGATTTCAGAATCGCCACAAATACTGTCTCTATAAAACTGCCCTAGCGATAACAAAACAGTATTTGCACCTTTTGAATTTCCAGAAAGAACTAAAGCCCTTGCCGTATCAATCGTATTGTACAAAAAATGAGGTTTAACTTGCATTTGAAGTGCATATAACTCAGCCTCTCTCTTTCTGATTCCTTCTTCTTTTAATGAAGTTAGCATAGAATTGTAAGTTCTAATCAAAACACCAATCTCATCTTTACGAGAAATATCATCATCTTTAAAATATTTTCCCACTTGGTGCGATTGCATAGCTTTTGTTAATTCATGTATTGGTTTTGTTATCAAATATTTCATAACAATCGTCACTATGAACAATAAAATGACTATAATTATTGGAAGTATGATGAACATTTTATTGCTATATATCATAGTTTTGATATCAGAATCATAAGAAATAATTTGCACTACATACCATTCTGTTTCTGGAATTGCCATGCATGCTGAAATTTTCTTCTTTTTCTTATTTAGATTAATTCCTTCTGTTATCAACTTTGTTGAATATAAAACATTTCTTTCACCAGAAATAATCGATCTTCCAGATTTATCTATTACCGTAATATAAGTACTATTATCATTTTCATTATTAAAACAATTCGTAAAAAATGTTTCATCCAAATTTATAACCAACATTCCCAAAAAACTGGACTGCTTATTTAAATCATAAACACTTCTTATTACTGAAACTACATTTTTATTCCCGTTCAAAGGAAGAGGATATCCTGCATTCAACAGAATTTTATAATACCCATCAAGATTTATTACTGAATCATACCAAGGAGCCTCATTTAATTGACTAAAACTATATTTTACAGGTTTATAGATATCATGACCAAAATAATTTCCTTCATTATTAAAAACTGTTATCGATGAAACGTCCGGAACCATTGCCAAAAAAGATAAAAACAACGGATTTAGCGTTTTTATCCCTTGAATTGAAGTAAATTGCTTTTTGTCATTCAACAGATTTTGAACAGTTTGATTTGCCAGAATTAATTGTGAAAATTTATTTATTGTATTAATTTTTGAAGACATGTTATCAACAATCAATGAAAGATTTCTTTGAGCAATTGAAGTGTTTTCTTCTCTAATAAATTTAAGTGAACTAATAGAACATAAAAGAATGCTAATAATAATCAGAATCAGACCAATAAATGAATATGCAGCCATCATTTTTTTAAAAAGAGACAAATTCTTAATAAATTTTATTATTATTTTCATAATTTGTAGCCAAGTTAATACTACAATTGATTTTGAAAAACGCTAATAGGTAAAAAGTATTATTTACTTTTCTTCAGGAATCCATTGGATATCTTTTTTAATCTGTTGATATTTAATCCGACATTCAAGAATGCTCAATAAGATAACCGCAATATAAAACCATTTTATATTTTGATTGTAACCTACAAAGAAATCGAAGAAACCATGCAACAAAACAGCGAGAACAAAGCAACTAATCTTTTTATTCTTATGTGCAACACTATATACAAAAAGACCGCATAAACCTGAGCAAACCATATGAATTATTACAGAAGAGAATGTTCTGACAAGAATTAAACTGTATAAAAGTGAGGCAGAATTTGAATTGGAATTTTGAAATTTTACCATAAAATAAATGATATTTTCAAAACAACCAACACTTAAACCGAAAACAAACGAAATCATCAAAAAATTAAAAACACTCATTTTCTTTGAAATTGGAAGTAAAAAAATTGTTTTAAATAATTCTTCGATAAATCCATAAAACAAAAGCGAAGTAACTAAGGTATTTACAAAATTATTCGTTATTAACCAAGAAAGTTGGGGAATAAAATATTGTATCAATGAAATTGGAAAAATACACAAAAGTCCAAGCAACATAGATATTAATATATTTGAAATCTTTATATGAAACACAAATATACAAATTAATGAAAAAATAATTAGTGGAATAAATGAAAACAATATATACATATCTTACTTTAGAATACCTTAAAGATTGGACTTTTACAATTACAAAAGATATACTAGCATCATGAGTTCACATACAAATGATTCGATTGTTCTATTAGGTTGCAAACATTGTGGAAAATCAACACAAGGAAAATTATTAGCAGATTATTTAAAATCAACTTTTTACGACACAGATTCTATTATCGAAGAAATATCTGGTATAACACCAAGGCTCTTATACGCCAAAAACGGACCTGGTGCATTTATGCAAATTGAAGAGGCTGCCTGCAAAAAGGTTTTCATGGATAATAACAACAAAAAAGTGATTGCTACGGGTGGTGGCATTTGTTCAAACGCACCTGCCCTTAATGAATTACGACAAGCAAATCTTTTTGTTTTTCTTAGATTAGACATCAATTTTTCTGTAGAAAGAATTGTGAAAAAGATTAGAGTTCTTGAAAATGGCACAATATTAAATATGCCAGCTTATATTGCAGATAAAAATCCAAAAACAATTGATGACGTCAAAGATTTTCTATTTGAGAAATACAATGAAAGATTTAAGTTATACCAAGAATTATCTGATATAACTATCGACCTTCAAAATGTGTCAAAAGAAGAAAATCTTCAACTGATAATAAATTCTATTTGCTAGAATTTATTTAGTTACAGCCGCAATCTCCACTGCAACCACAACCATCTTCAGAAGAACAGCCATCTTCGCAGTTTCCGCAGCCACCGCCACATCCGCAACCAGATGGTGAGATTTCTTCTTCTGTAGCATCACGAACATTTACAACTTCAACATCAAAAACAAGCTCTTTTCCTGCCAATTCATGATTTCCGTCGATTTTTACATTATCCTTTGAAACTTCTGTTACTCTTACAATAATTGGACCTTGTGGAGTCATCACTTGGAATGGCATTCCAACAGCGATTTCTTCTTCTGTATCAAATCTATCACGAGGAACATCCATAATTAATTTTGAATCGAATTCACCATAAGCATCTTTTGGTTCAATCTGAACATGAAGTTTATCACCCACATTCTTGCCCTCTAGCTCTTTCTCCAATCCAACAATCAAGTTTCCATATCCGTGGACATAATCAAGCGGTGTTGAACCTACAGATGAATCAAGCTGATTTCCTTCAATATCTTTCAATGTATAGTGAATCGACACCATTTTATCTTTTTCTATTTTCATTACATATCTCCAAAATCCAATCCAGATGAATTTTTTGCATTATCCTGAACTACTTCTGTAATTTCCGGACAAGCATCCTTAATATAACGCTCTATACCCATTTTCAATGTCATCAATGCCATTGGGCAACTTCCACAAGCACCTAATAAATTTAAATGAACTTTTTTTTCTTCATCAATTCCAACAAATTCCATATCGCCACCATCAGCTTGCAACTGGGGGCGAAACATATCAATAGCTTCTTTTACGTTCTCTTCAAGAGTCTTTTCTTCTGCCATATGACCTCCAAAATCATTCCATATTTTCTACTTTTCTATTTAATTCAATTATCTTTGTATGAAGATAATGATCCACGGCTGTTTTTTCTAAAATTCCCAATGCCTGATTATTTTCATCAACTATCGGTATACAATCTATATCATTTTGATCAAATAATTCATATGCATCTGGAAGTAACATATTTGGTTTACAACAAACTGAAGGATTGTCCATTACGTCCATTGCAAGCATTGTTTCGGCAAAATCACCAATCTGCATAACTTTTTTCAAGTGTTCCAAAATTATAATTCCGACTAGCTGACCATCTTCTGCACTTTTTACAACATAATTCAAATTTTGATTTTTACTGAATGAATTAAGAATAGTTGAAATTCTATCTGTATCTGCAACTATAGCCACAGAATTTTTATCACAAACACTCTTATTTCCCCATGTAACATCTTTTACTGCTGAAGTTTTTCTAATGTCATCTACTGTAACATTTAAACCACATTCACCGGCTTTGGTGACACCAATCTTTACAAAAATAGGACCGATTAATTGAACAATAAATGTAGTTGCCGTAATTATCAACAAGATTTGCGGCCCAACAGAATCAGAAAAGTCATTTCCTGCAGCTATTGAAAGTCCAATTGCAACACCCGCTTGACTTAATAAACAAAACGGAATGTATTTTTGAACAGTCACAGGTGCTTTTGTTATCCATGCACCAAACATTGAACCTATAGTTTTTCCAAATGTTCTTCCTAGAACGTAGATTATTGCAATTACACCCAAGAAAGGAGTGATAATCCAAACATTTAACTTTGCACCAACAAGAACAAAGAAAAGAACATAAATCGGAGGCGTATATTTTCCAACAAGAGTAAAAATCGATTTTGTTTTTGCACTTGTAAAATTCACTATAAAAAATCCCAAAGACATTGCTGCCAAAATATTATCCAAGTTTAACAAACTACAAACGCCTGTACATAAGAATAAAGCTCCTAAAGAAAAAGAAAGCTTTCTTTCTTCTTCATTTACGATTTTTCTGCAAATTAAACTTAATATAAAACCAAAAGCACAACCTACAAATATTGAACCAAATATATCTTTAAAAATACTTAATAATTGAACCCCAAAAGATGGTGCATTTCCACCAATAAGAGGCGTTACAATTGTAGAAGCTATTGTGTACAGAATTAAGGCAACAGCATCATCCATGGCAACAATACCAAAAACAGTTGTTGTTAATGGTCCACGAGTTCTGTATTCGGCAAGTACATCTGTCGTTGCAGCCGGAGCTGTTGCAGAACAGATTGCTCCTAATAAAAGTCCTATGGAAATTGCCTGAACAAAGTTCTTTGTGAATAGATATACAACCAAAGTAACTGCCGAGCCAACAATAATAGCTGGCGTTATTGACTCAAAAAGCAGAATACTTACAAATTGCTTGCCATATTTCTTTATTACTTTGATTTTTAATTCACCACCGACAAGAAAACCAATCAACGAAAGTGCAACTGTACTAATTGGATCCAAGGCTGCAATAACAGTTGGTTCAAGAATATGCAATCCTGAAGAACCAATAATAATTCCCATTACTATATAGCCTACAACTTGAGGAATCTTCAACTTTTGGAATAACCACCCTCCAAAAGCACCAACAAAAATTATTATTCCTAATAATAGAACAAGCTGTGTTGTCTGAATTTTTGTAAAATGAAAAAATTGAGGTAGTAGTTCTGCTAAAGGATTTTCCATTATTTCTCCCATAAAAGTTAATTATTCAAAAACTTTTAATACATAAGATATTCAATCATTTTTGTAAAATCATCTTTTGGGGTTTCAGAATAAATCCACTCATACAATAAAGATGCAGAAACAAGTTTTCTGCCATATTCGCGTGTTTCCTCGTAAGGAATTGTTTCCAAAAACAAATCCCCCGGAATATCTTTTTTCTGTCCCATTTCTTGCAAAGAACTTTTTAGCCACCGTCTAACTCTTGTAATCCCCGCATTATATGAAAAAAAAGCTTGCAATATTGAATCATCACAACGTCTTTTCATTTCTGAAAGATAATAAGTACCAAATTCTATATTGTCTTCTGGATTAGTAAGTGAATATTCTTCTTTATGCAATTTTCTTGCAATATCTTCACCTGTAAAATCCATTAACTGTGTTAATCCTATAGCACCTGCATGACTTATAACATCTGGATCAAAAAAGCTCTCGCTTCTGATTAATGCAAAAATAGTTGATTTATTAATATCATATTTTTCTGAATATGTATCTACATAATTTGAAAATATTTTTGGATATACAAGCTTTAAATAATCTATTGAAAAGTCATCACTTGTATTTAGAATTTCTTTTGATGCTATTCTGATACTTTGCTGTCCATATTCATTTGCTTCGGTTGAACAATTATTCAAAAATAGTGAGATATTCATTATACATTCTGTTGATATTTTTGATTTATCTACTTTTTCTAGTTCATCATACAATTTATCAGGAAAACCAAAATCGCAATAACCTTTTAATAGAATTTCAAGAGATAAATCTTCTTCTTTTTTGTTATCGCCCATTCGCCTTAAAATATGTGATTCTAATTCATTTTCCGATAAATTTAAGTAATAAGCTGATAATAATCTATAGTAAAAATCTGTGCCGTAATTCAAAGCGGCTTCAAATAAACCTTTTTTGATTTCGTCTCCATTTTCTACTTTTATAAAACCTAAATCTATTAACCTTGCAGATAAATATGCAAACCTTGCAACTGTTTCTTTAGAAGCCCAACCATCTATCTTTTTATAAATCTCATAAAACAAAGGCCAATCTCCATTTAAAAATAGGGAATTTATCAATTCATCAAAAAAATCATCAAAATATGTTGAATCATCCCACATTTCTACATAATCAGAAAACTGAACAACTAATTTATTAAATTCAAATTTTGATTTCATTTTTAGTAAATACCATAATGCATTATCTTTTTGAATTGCATTTTCAGAACATTCAATTGCATTATTATAGTAAACAAGTGCTTTTGTATAATTTATCCCTGATTTATCAATCATTCTTCCAGCATAAAACCAATAATAGAATGCTATCTGATTGTTTTTTTGATTTTTTGCAAGATTTTCAAAATAAGTGGCATTTTGGTTGTAATTATTATTTCCATACAAAAAAGCTTTTCCTAAATCCGAAATGATTTGAGTCTTTCCAGTTATTTCATTACTTTCTATATAAGACAAAAGCTTTGCTGATTTTACAAAACACTGCAAATAATCTTTTTTATACAAAAGAATTCTATAATTGAACAAGAATTCCTCGGGTGAATAGTTTTCTTCTTCTTGTGTATGACTGTAAGAGTCTCTAAAGAATTTATAATGTTCGTATGATATTGATTTATCTGTAAACCATAAATAGAGTTCTTCATCAAATCTAGAATCGTTTCGAAGCTGTAATGATTCTAACCTAATTCTTATTGTTTCATCATATTGATTTCCAATATCTATTCCATCAGTAATTGTAATAATTTTATTTATTTCACCAAATTCCTTAAATTGACGAACGCAAAACAACATTGATTCTTTATCATTAAACGAAGAAATCAACTTTTCGCAATATTTTATCCGTTCTTGAACTGACCCAATATTACTAAGCTCTTCCAGACTTCTTCTAGAACAATAATCTGTTCCTTTCTTTACACAAAGCAAAAATTTTGTTCTGGCTTCTTTTTCTTTTCCTTCTGATAATAATCGCAAGCCTATAAAATAATTGGCATCTTGACCATATTTTGAATTCAATGAATTATCAGAAAAAAATGAGCATGATGAAAAACTCAATAAAATCAGACTTAGGAAAATGGAGATAATTAGTTTTTTATTTTTAATCACTTTCTACTCAGCAGGAATCTCGATTACTGTTCCAGAAACAATATGATCTGGATTCTTTATTCCATTGTATTTTGCAATACTCTTATACTTCCATGGATTTTTATAGTATGTATTTGAAATATCCCACAAAGTATCACCCCATCGGATTTTATATTTGGTATTTTCTATTTTTGGAGTTTCTTTTTCTGCAACTGGTTCTTCAGGAACAACTTCCTCTGCTTTTTCAATGATGACAACTTCTTCTTCTTTTTGTTCCGGAATTGATTCAATTATCGGTGCAACTTCTTGTTTTGGTTCTTCTATTGGC